>DASZXF010000026.1:0-5573 GCA_035546055.1 Ktedonobacteraceae bacterium | reverse complement strand
TCTGCCGTCGCTCATCCTGCAAGGAAAAGCCTCCGTCTGGATAGTGCTGAGAATGCTCTTTGCCCTCCTGATAGCTCTTCTCCTGGGTCTGCCTGCGTTGCAAGGGCTTATTCTCGCCCCCCGGCAGGAATTAAGGGCAACGGAAAAGGGTCTGCTTTGCCGCAAGGGTCTGCGCCGCAGCTTCATTCCCTGGAGCCAGGCTCGCCTCTTTGGGGTCATTGCGTGGAAACAGGGGGTACTGGCTTATGAACTGGCCAGTGAAACCAGCCTCATTCGCTGGACTGATAGAGTGGCTGGCGTCTATGGATCGGCTTTCCCACCGGGTATGATTGGCCTTGTACCTCTCCGCCTGGCTCGTCCAGCTCTATCACAGGAGGAGTATCATGAGCAGATAGATCAACTCGTCGCGCTCGTGGCAGAGCGCACCGGCCTGCCGCTGTACGATCTGCGCCTGGAAGAAGATACGCGGAACACGACGTTCTACACCTTCTCGACTGTAAGCAGGCGTAAAGAATAAGCAACGGCTCATCCTTTACGCCTGCCCGGTTGCAGGCCTGCTCAAGCGTTTAGTGGCTATATCGGGTGATAAAGGCCAGCACTTTCGTCCAGGCATCGTTCGAGGCCTCGGCGTATTCGGTGGAACGGCGGTCGAAGAAGCTGTGGGGTGCGCCCTTGTAGATGGTGATCTGGTGCTCAACCCCGGCCTTAGCGAGATTTTCATCCAGCGTCCGCACTTGCTCAGCCGAAATACTCTGATCCGCGCCACCGAAGAGGCCCAGGAAAGGATTGCGGGCCTGTACAGATAGATCGAGAATCGAGGCGCTGCTGCCGGCCAACTGGCGCGCCAGACCGGCGTAGAAACCAATGGCGCCGTTCAACCCCAGATCTTCGGTAGAAGAGAGAATGCTCAGACTACCGCCCAGGCAGAAGCCAACGACAAATCTGGGTTTATCGCTGTCCAGCGAGGCCAGGGCCGCGCGAAAATCGGTCAGCAGGGTACCCGCCTGGAGTTGTTGCACATGGGGCCAGAACTCAAAATCATCGTTGCGCGCGGTCAGGCCAGCGGTACGGCCAAAATAATCGATTGCCAGCGCTGTAATCCCCACTTCGGCAAAGCGCAGAGCCAGTTCTCTGTAAAACTGGTGCAGACCGCGCACATCGGGATAGATTACAACCTGCGCCCCGTTCGGCTGAGAAGGACGCGCCAGATAGGCCGAAAACTGATTGCCATCGGCGGCAGTGAGTACCTTTTCTTCCCCGTGAGCATGCCCGTTTGCCCCTGGTGGAAGAGGCGGACGCGCATTATCATCGTAACACATCGTCAGTTTTTCCTTTCACTCATACCCGCTTACATCGCGAGTTTCTGTCATCATATGCCATACAGTCGGTATGGCGCAATATATTTATGCATAAAGCAAAATGATCCCTCCTTCTGGTCACTTTTGACAGCGGCAGACAGGAGCGCTATGATAGAAAGCGCATGGAAACTCTTTTCTAATATAGCAGATGTCTGGAAAAAAGGATGCAGAATAAGCCACTCAAAGCAGTCCAGATGCCCAGGCCACCCGCGCTGCCCAGGAAATACGCGGCTCGTTCGCTTCCCCAGGGACAGCTTGAGGCTTTTGGACGCTACGGCCAGTTGTCACTGGCCCGTGAACAATGGATCGGCCAGAGCGCCGAGCGCCTTTCGTTCGAGCAAACGCTGTTCAAGCAGGTCAGCCTGCACACGACCGAACTGGCTCACGCGCAGATGAACGACTGCCGCTGCCTGGAGTGCGATTTCGCCAACGCGCACTGGTTCCAGCCCGATTTCGCGCGGGTGGAGTTCATCAACTGTCGGCTGACCGGCTTTCACGCCATCGAAGCCCGCCTGCAGGATGTGCTGTTTAAGGATTGCCAGGCCTCGCTGGTGCAGTGGCGTTTCGCAACCTTCAAAACCGCGCGCTTCGAGCACTGCGATTTCAGTGACGCCGATTTTCAAGGAGCAGATCTCTCCGGGGCGGTCTTTGTGGATTGCGACCTCAGCCGCGCCGAGATGTCCGGGGTCAAGCTGGTAGGAGCTGATTTGCGTGGCTGCGTGCTCGATGGTTTGCACGCAGGCTGGCGCGAATTGCAGGGCGCGACCATCGATCCCTCGCAAGCCCTGGCCATGGTGCAGGCCTTCGGCATTACTATTGAATGGCCGGAGAACAGCTCGCAGGGAGACGCGGGCGACAAGGCTGCGCTCTCCTTTTCTCCAAACTCGCCTCTGAACCACCCCTGACCTGGCAAAATCAGGGCAACATGTGCGCCGTTCTGCACCTTAAAGGTTGAGGTTTCTTGAGAGGCGCCAGCACTCTTCACCCGCCCGATCTGTTTGCCTGGAATGAGCGAAAAGCTGTTCCAGACAAACAGACCGGGTGGGTGAGAAAGCAGAGAAAACCTCTGCTTGTAAGCGCTCTATCCCCACAAAAGAATGAAGGAATGACTTATGCCTCTCAACCTATTTATCTGGCGTGGTCGGCAGATCATAATAGACGAAAGGCAGATGCGCCAGCTCAGGCGGTATGAACGCCAGGGGCTTTTCCCAGTAAACCGGGCGCAGGAAACCGTCGTATTTGTAATGCTGGAGCGCGTACTGACACTCCTGGTAGATGCAGGCCGACTGAGCCGCGTTGGGCGACCAGAATAGCTGAAAAACATCAGCGCTTTCGATAGCTCGCGGCAAAAGAGCCGGCCAGTTCTCTCCCGCGCGCAAAGCCTCAAGGTCCAGCAGACTTTCATCTCCAAAGGCCTCATAGGCGCGCTGCAACTCTTTAACCAGGGACTCGTCAGCGGGACTATACGAAGTGAAGATGTTTTTGTAACGGGCAACCGAAACTTCCGCCAGTTCCTCGGTGAGCGGCTCTCCTGCCTCCACGAAGCGCAGGGGGATTCTGAGCGAGGCGATCACGAGAGGACCGGCCAGCAGAAGAATTTCGCCCGTGCCCGCTGCTCCGGCCCAGCGAGGATCCACACGATAGCGCAGAGTGACGGGATGCCACTCGCTCGTCCAGGGAAAGCTGACGCGCTCAGGCTGAAATTCCAGACCTTGAAAAACTGGCACAACAGTAATTCGCACCTCGTCGCCCGCGATCTGCTCGTTCTCACCGGCTGACTGTTCAGCAGCAGCCACGGCCAGCTCCCTGCGACTCTGCACATCGGCGCGCACCATCTCCAGAGCGTCAGCAATGTGAGCGTAGACCAGCAACGAATGCCACGTATCTACAGACGCGACAGGTTGATAGAAGGCCGTGAAATGCAATTGTCGCCGTTCCAGGTCATCAGACGGGGCAGATGCAGCAGACACCTGAGACGAGGCCAAACCCGGCAACTTCTCGGACAGCGCCTCGTCGCTTGCGCTCACCGGAGAAGCCTCGACCGGGTAAATGGCCGCTGCCAGCAGACCATCCGAGACAGGGGACATCGAAACAATCTCAGACACCGCCAGCGCCTCGCCCGGGGCGAACGGCCCGGAAGTCCGCGCCTGCTCCGCGCCGCCGCCGATCTGCGCACCCGCGCTCAGGGAAGCCCCGGACATGAACAGCGCCTCCACAGCCGACAACGGCCTGGCAGGCCTTTCCTCGTAAGTCAGCGGAATGCTCCCCACCTGGAGCGCATCGCCCGCGCGCAGCACATGCGGCGTTTGAGGAGCCAGCCGCTCCCCGTTGACATAGGTACCGCTGGTACTGCCAAGATCAACCAGAATATATCCCTGCCCCTGCGGGCGAATTTCAGCATGGTGACGCGAAACAGTAGCGTGGTTTATAAACAACCCATTATTGGGAGAACGGCCAATGCTTAAAACCATTTCCCTCAGAGGAACACTGCCAAATATACTCGTTAATGTAGCTTCCATATCCATCCAACAACTCTCCTACACTCAACAAACATCTATGACATGTTGCATAATCTAGCACACTCATAGAGAAATGTCGAGAAAGAAGCCAGAGATACCAGGCTGGAGCAAGAGCATGAGAAGGAATGGCCAGGGCAGCGCGCTATCCCTGGCCATTCCTTCTCATACTGCTACTCAGCATAAGAAGGTGATCGATGTCCTGTTGAAAATGCTACCTGGACGGTTTCGGGTCGGAGACCAGACTATTAAAGGTAAAACTTGTCGGGCTGGCGTCGTTGTTCTTCCAGGTGCCATTAAAGCCTATGGTAATGCATTGACCGGGAGCAATGGACCCGTTATAGCTGGCATTGATAATCGTCACCTGTTCGCCTGACTGGCTGACAATACCATTCCAGGCCTGCGTGATATGTTGATCGCCAGGGAAGGTAAAACGGAGTATCCACCCGGAAACGGGCTGTGAACCCGTATTGCATATCGTGATCATCGCCGTGAAGCCGCCTTGCCATTCCGCAACCAGTTGATAGGTAATCTGGATAGGCGAGGGTGGCGTGGTAGGTGTGACTACAGGAGTAGTAGGAGTAACCACAGGAGTAGTAGGTGTAACTACAGGTACTGTGGGCGTAACGGGAGGCGGATTTACATCGGGCAAAGAGGCGCAAACGGCCCAGACCGTGATGGTGTTCTGCTGGCCTGTTCCGCCCGCGCCCGCGCCCCAGCTGATATGCTCACTTCCAGCCCGGCTGATATAGACAGGAACGGAGTTGGTCGTGGGACCACTAAAGCCGCCACCGCTGGCAGACTGCCCGGAGGCGCAGCTCGCGTTCGCCCCGGAAGCGGTCGAATTCGCCGGGGTGGTAAAAACAGCCGAGGCCAGCGAGGTAGAGGTCACGTTCTGCGTGGCGCAGATAGCATAGGCTGTGCCGTCATCCGTCTGCCAGCCGTTGCCATTGGGCGCGGAAGTTGTGACGCTGCGCTTGCTCCCGGAGTGTCCGCCGCTGATGAGCGTCGAAGCGGCTGGGCAACTGGCTGTGACCAGGCCGCTGCCAGAATTAGCTGCCTGGACAATAGTTGTAGCGAGGGAATAATCGGCCTGAAGACAATAGACATAGGCAGTCACTTCGACATAGCTCGGAGCAATCGTATTATCTACCGTTACCGTCCAGGTATCAGCAGCCGAAGGATAGCTCCCGGTGATATACGCCGCCTGCTCAAAGGCGTAGCCGTAAAAGCCTCCGCTGAGTAACTGTTCACCGCTGGCACACGAAACCGACACCGTGCCTGTCTGCCCAACCGGCACCTCTGGTCCGACAACCTGGTGAGTCACAATCGTGGCCGACGCTGCTCTAATAGTGCCGGGTGAACCCAAAAACAAAAGCAGGGTGCCAACTATCAGCAAGCACACCAGCAGAATATAGCGGCGAGGAATACGGAATAGCCAGTTCATATGCTTTCCTTGCATATATTTTCTCCTTGTGAGACAGTCCTGCGAAAAGCGCCAGAGCACTCCCCGCAGATGAATTACGACTGAACAAGCGCAACTCTATACGATCCTTGCTCATAACATAACAAGCTCTGTAGTTTAGTATACCTTATGCAGTAGCAGCAGGACAAGTGAAGTAACTCAGAACTTGATACCCTTAACAAACTCTTCTGGTTTGGGAGGATAGAAGAACAGCCCAGGAAGCAGATCTGGTGT
>DASZXF010000025.1:0-4215 GCA_035546055.1 Ktedonobacteraceae bacterium | reverse complement strand
CATTCCCGGAACGAGTCTCACAGGCTATCCGTTCGTTCAGAGCATGTTCGATGCAAAGGAAGGAAGAGAGATGAAGAGAGACCAGGAGATCTGTGCCCCCTGGCAATTCGATAGTTTTGTCCAGGTCGCGCAACGCGAAGGAGCCTTGTTTGCTATTCCCACCGTTGATGGACCGGCGAATGAGACGATTCGCTGGGGAGATAAACAACTGGTGAATTTCGCGAGCATTAATTTTCTCGGCCTTCATCAGGATGACCGCTTCTTCACGCATTTTGTGCGGAGCGCGCGTGAATACGGCCTGGTGACAGGCGGTTCGCGCATCTCGCAGGGCGTGTCCCGGCCACACGCTGAACTCGAAGACCTCCTCGCTCGTTTGACTGGCAAAGAACGTGCTCTTTCTTTTGCCACGGGCCTGCTGGCCAACCTTGGCTTCGTCACCGGCGTCAGCGCGCGCTTCAAACGCAGCGACAGTTGCCAGCTCGACAATAGCGATACGGTCTTCGTGCTGGACAGCGCGATCCACTGGAGTATTCGCAGAAGCGTGGAACATTTGCCGCGCGATCAGCAACGCTGCTATTTTAAGCACAATGATATGGCTGATCTGGAGCGCTTGCTGGCTCTGCTGGCCGGCAAAAAGGTCGTGGTGGTCTTTGAGAGCGTGCATTCCATGTTTGGAGATATCGCCCCCATGGGCGAGATGATCGATCTCTGCGAGCGCTACGGGGCGATGAGCTTTGTAGATGACGCCAATGGTTTCCTGATCTATGGACCCGAGCAGCGGCCCTTTGCCCATGAATTTGCCCAGCTGCGGCGCGCGACCTTTAGAATGGTCTCGTTCTCCAAATCCGTTGGTCTGGAGGGTGGCGCTATCGCCGGACCCGCCGAGGCCATCCAGGCCTTTGAAATTCTTTCCGGCGCCTCTGTGTTTACCGCCGCCATCCAGCCCCCCACGGCCAGCACTATTCACCTGATTATGCAATATCTGTCCGAAGAACCGGCCTTGATGGATCGCTACCTGGAACGGGTGGCGACCTTTCGACGGCGCCTGGCAGAGATTGACTGTCAGTTGAATCCTGATCCCAGTTATATTATCACCATCTTTGTGGGAGCCGAGGAGAAGATTAGCCAGGTGCGCAGCGCCTTTCTTGAGCGCGGATACCTGGTCTCGGCGCTCGGCTATCCCATTGTCAAACGCGATCATGCGCTGATCCGCATTCTGATGAACTGGTACCACAGCGAGGAGCATATCGATGGGTTTATTGCCACGCTCAAGGAACTGAAAGCGCGCTATCGGTTTTAGGAGATCGGCGCGATTGTTCTGTCGTCTCCGTTCAAGAAAGAGGTGGCTGATGCCAGAGATCCCTCAGATCGTCATCCCGGAACAGTTCAACGCGGCCAGCGCCTTTCTGGATGCTCATCTCCAGGCAGGACGAGGCGCGCGTCCGGCGATCTACAGCCAGGCCGCGATCTGTACCTATGCTCACCTGGGCGAACTCGCCAACCGGGTGGGCAACGGTCTGCGCGACCTGGGAGTAGAGATGGAGCAGCGGGTGGCTCTGCTGCTGCTGGACTCGCCAGCATTCGCGGCGGCCTTCTTTGGCGGTATGAAGATCGGGGCGGTGCCGGTGCCCATCAATACCGCGTTGCGGCCCGGCGACCATGCCTATATGCTCAACGACTGCCGCGCGAAGGTGCTGCTCGTCTCCCATGAGATCTGGCCGAGTATTCAGCGTATTCTGCCCGAACTACAGTATGTCCGCCACATCGTCGTCGTTGGCCTGGCGCGCGCGGAGATGGTAGAAACAGCCACGCTGCACGACTTTGAGCGCTGGCTGGAGCGGGCATCGGGAACCCTGGAGGCGGTTCGCACTCACAAGGATGACAGCGCCTTCTGGCTCTACAGTTCCGGCAGCACCGGTTTCCCGAAAGGCTGCGTCCATCTCCATCATGATATGGTCTATTGCGCCGAGTACTATGCCAGGGGCATTCTCGGACTGCGCGAGGATGACATTACCTTTTCCGCCGCCAAACTCTACTTCTCCTATGGTCTGGGCAACAGTCTCTCTTTTCCCCTGCGCGTGGGCGCCAGCACGGTTCATTACCCCGGCAGACCACTGGCCGAAGAGATGTTCAGGGTGATCCAGCACTATCGCCCCACGATCTTCTTCGGCGTGCCCACGCTCTACGCCAATATGCTGGCCCTGCCCGATGCCTGGACACGCTTCGACTTCTCCTCGGTGCGCATCTGTGTCTCCGCTGGTGAAGCCTTGCCGGGCGAGATCCTGCGCCGCTGGCAGGATACCTTTCAGGTGGATATTCTGGATGGCATCGGCAGCACCGAGGCGCTCCACATCTTTATCAGCAACCGTCCGGGCGCAATTCGCCCCGGCAGCAGCGGCAAAGTGGTCCCCGGCTACCAGGCCATGCTGACCGATGAAGACGGTCACGCCGTTCCCCGGGGAGAGATTGGCAATCTCCTGATTCGCGGGGATAGCATCGCCGCCCATTACTGGAATAAACACGAAAAGACCAAAGACACCATCAATGGCCACTGGATACGCACCGGGGATAAATACTACCAGGACGCCGAGGGCTACTTCTGGTACGCCGGTCGCGCCGATGATATGCTCAAGGTCAGCGGCCAGTGGGTATCGCCGGTCGAAGTCGAAGCCATGCTGATTACCCATCCCGCCGTCCTGGCCTGCGCCGTCGTCGGCGCCCTGGACGCCGGCGCGCTGCTCAAGCCCAAAGCCTACGTCGTCCTCAACGCCGGCTACCATCCCGCTCCAGAACTGGCCGAAACCCTCAAAACCTTTGTCAAAGAGCGCCTGGCCCCCTTCAAATACCCGCGCTGGATCGAATTCGTGCCCGAACTGCCCATGACCGCCACCGGCAAAGTTCAGCGTGCCCTCCTGCGCACCAAAGCGTCAGAAATGCGCCCGGTGCGCCAGGCGAAGCATCCGTCATAAAAAACGCAGAAGGGAACCCTGCCCGGAAGAACCCTGCAATAGAGGACCGGATTTATCCGCTATTCAGGGTATACTGACGAAGGATCGCAAACAGCGCCCGGGCAGAACCGTTTTGCCAGAAAGTAAAGATCATGAGGGCACAGGGCGGCGGTTTAGCAGACGCAAGGATTATGGCGCGGCGCGGCATGGGGCGCCGCGTGAGTACGAAGGAAGAAAGACTGCATATGACAGACATTTATCTCGAACTGGCTGGTAAGAAGGCCGTGGCCTGGTCGTTAGAGTGGCCCGGCTGGTGTCGCATTCGCTCAAACGAGGTAGAGGCCATCCAGGCCTTGATTGAGGTCGAACCTCGTTACCGGCTGATCGCGCAACGGGCCGGACTGGACTTTGCCCCCGACCATCTCACGGTCGTTGCGCGCCTGGAGGGTGACTCCGGCACGGCCTGGGGTATACCTGCGATTCAGACGCCCGGGGATAACAGGACGCTTGACGCGGCGACGGCGCGGCGCTATGTAGCGCTTCTGCGCGCCTCGTGGGACATGCTCGAAGAGGTCGTGGCGAACTCGCCGGCAGAACTGCGCAAGGGACCGCGCGGCGGCGGACGCGACCGCGACGAGGTTCGCCGCCACGTCATCGAGGCCGAACGGGCATACGCGCGCAAAATCGGCGTGCGCCACAAACCATTCGAGATGCACGACGCGAACGCCATTCAGGCCATGCGCGCAGAGATCGCCGCCGTGTTGAGCCAGCCAGCTTCCGGCGAACCCCTCACACCCGGCGGCTGGAGTGCCAGCTACGCGTTCCGGCGCATGGCCTGGCACGTCGTCGACCACATCTGGGAGATCGAAGACCGCCGGGACGCATCACCCCCACATGAGCAGGGCAACCCCGCTTCCGCGCCTGAGAAAACAACCAGGAAAAGTTGAAATTAAGGTTATCGTTTACTCAACTTTCCGCCAGGAATCGTCACCCCTGCTTTGTATGTAGCCGGACTCTCCGCTCGGGGAGGGAGAGACGTGCGGCTGCATACGTCTTCCCTGGTTGGCGAGATGTCGGGAAGAAGCGGGAAATGAGTCGCCAGAAATGGGCGAAAATTCCGCTAACCTTCCTGGTATTCTTGACAACCACGTTTTTCTATGTTACCTTTCTTGGTAGAGAAAAGGTAAACGTTACCCTTAATTTTCTCACCCCAGGCTGGCTGAGAAAGCCAGCGATCAGGCCGGGGCTTTTGAGCGCGCAGAGGCCG
>DASZXF010000024.1:0-5758 GCA_035546055.1 Ktedonobacteraceae bacterium | reverse complement strand
CCTCATCCAAAGAGGGGCGGGGAGGGGGAACGCGCCCTTGTGGCGCTGGAAACATTGGGGAGGACTGATAAATTACGCTTGCTTGATTGGGGAAAATCTTGTATAGTTGTAGGTACTAAATGATCGTGTTTCACCACGTTTATCCATAGGTCAGGCCGACCAGTCAATCTAAGGCGAGCAAATACGCATTCTAATGAGGAACGGCCATGAACAAGTGCATAGTGTTGGGCGTTGATGCTCCTCTCTCTCCCGCTACCCGGCAGGCTCTACGCACGATCAAAGAACTCATCGGGCCGCTGGCGCCGCGTGTGCGCCTGGTTCTGTTACACGTTATTCCGATCCCCTATGTCGCTTCGCCCGCGCTTGGTATGTATTCCGGGCAACTCCAGCCCGGCCTGGCGACTACCGAGCAACGCCTGGAGGCGGAGAAAGTCCTGACGGCTGTGCGCAATTCGTTGCAGGTGCCGGAACTGGATTCTCTGCGCATCGACATCTGTATTCGCCTGGGTTCGCCGGCGGACGAGATTCTCAAAGTCGCCAGGGAGGCGCAGGCGGATCTGGTGATTGTGGGGAGTCGCGGCAATATCTGGCAGGAGCGTCTGCGGCGTTTTCTCATGGGCAGCAAATCGCGCCAGGTATTGCGCGGCGCGGCGTGCCCTGTCCTGATCGTCACCGCGCCGGAGGCGGAGCAACCTGCCGATCTGGTCACCTGGTACGAAAAGGCCATCACTCGTTATCTCAACGAGCAACCGGGGGGTCTGACCGTTTTTACCCCGGCGGAGGTCGCTCTGCTGTTCCTGCCGCCCAATATCAGACGTGCGCCAAACCGCCGGGAGCGAACCGCCGCCCTGCGAGCGCTGGAACACCTGGCGCAGGAGGGTATCCTCTGCTGCCACAATATCCAGGGTGAGATGCGCTATGTGAACGACTGAGAAGGTCAGGGTTCTCAGGTACGCAAACGGGAGAGCGGTGCCGCTCTCCCGTTTGCGTACCTGAGAACCCCGAGGTTAATGGCTGGTCTGCGTGACGGCGGCGGGGTTTTCTCGTTCCGGGTCCGAGACGGCGGTTTCGCGCACGATCATGGTACCCACGCCTTCATCGGTGAACAGTTCGCGCAGCAGCACGTGTGCTTCGCCGCCGTCGATGATGTGGACGCGCGGGACTGCCACCAGGGCGTCGAGGCAGGCGGAGACTTTCGGGATCATGCCGCCGCTGATCACGCCGTCGTGGATGAGCTGGCGGGCTTCCGGTTCGCTCAGTTGGGAGATCAGCGAGCCATCGGCGCGGCAGATGCCGGCCACATTGCTCAGGAAGATCAGTTTTTCAGCGTCCAGCGCGCCGGCCAGGTGGGCGGCGACCAGATCGGCGTTGATGTTCAGGCTGTTGCCCTCTGGACCCTGGCCCAGCGGCGCGATGATCGGGATATAGCCCTGCCGGATGAGGGTCAGGACGATTTCCGGGTTGACTGTATCGATTTCGCCGACAAAGCCCAGTTCGGGATCGGCGATGTGGGCCTGGATCATATTGCCATCGATGCCACATAGTCCGGCGACTTTGCCACCCATGTGCGCGGCCAGCGAAACCAGGCCGGGATTGACCTGGCCGCAGAGGACCATGCGCACAATTTCCAGCGTCGGGGCGTCCGTGACGCGCAGGCCATTTTTAAAGGCCGCTGGAATCTGCATTTTCGCCAGCCATTCGTTGATATAGGGACCGCCGCCGTGAACCAGGATGGGGTGGGCGCCCAGCGCGTGCAGCCAGATGATATCCTGTAAGACAACTTTCTGGTTCTCCAGCGTGCTGCCGCCGAGCTTGATGACCAGAATTTTGCCCTTGAGATAGTCGATATACGGCAGCGCCTCGCGCAAGACCTGGGCGATAACATGGTGGTCAGCGATAACTTCGCCCTCCGGTGACATTGAAAAGTTGATGGCCATGAATAAGGATGCTCCTCTTGTTTGACGTTGGTTTCTCTTCTAGCTTCATACGAACGATCATTGGCATACTATGGTGTGCGGCGCTCTGCCCTTGGGGTTCTTTCCCTGGGGCTTTGCCCTCAGCGTTCTCACCAAACGTCTTTGGTAGTGAGAGGGATTTCCCTGGACGCTGGCAGGGGCTCAGCCGAGTCCCCGCGTCTCTTTATGGCACGAGCGCCTCGCTAGGCAGCCCGCTGGTCTCCGCCAGCCCGGCCAGAAGATTCGCGTTTTGCACAGCGGCACCTGCCGCTCCTTTGACCAGGTTATCGAGGCAACTCACTACCGTCAAACGGCCCGTGCGCTGGTCGAGCGTGGGCGAAATCAGGCAGAGATTGGTCCCGGTGGTCCATTTGGTGTGCGGAGCAGTCTCAATCACACGGATAAACGGTTCATCTTTATAATAATTGGCATACACTGCGCGTACCTCCTCAATACTGATAGAAGGCTCTTTTACATCAGCATAGCAGGTAGCCAGAAGTCCTCTACTCATAGGGATATAATGGGGAACAAAAGTCAGACGCAGACCGCCTTCGATGGCGTGGCCGCCGTCGCGCGCTCCAGCTTCTAACTCCTGCACGATTTCGGGCAGGTGGCGATGGCCCTCCAGGGCGTAGGCGCTGACATCTTCATCCTGCTCACAGAAGAGTGAACCCAACTTCAGGCCGCGCCCGGCGCCGCTCATGCCCGTCAGGGTGTTGACGATAATATCAGGTTTGATCAGTCCACTGGCCAGCGCGGGCAGCAGAGCCAGGATCGCTGTGCTGGCGTGGCAGCCAGGATTGGCCACCAGCGTGGTCCGCGCAATGCGCTCGCGGTAGCGTTCGCCCAGTCCATAGACCGCGTTCTCAAGCAAGGCGGGCGCCGGGTGGGTATGCTTGTACCAGTATTCGTAGGTGGCGACATCGTGCAGACGGAAATCCGCCGAGAGATCGACGACCTTGATGCCCTGGGCCAGCAGTTCCACGACCGTTTCAGCGGCGGCGGCATGGGGGAGACAGACAAAAGCCAGGTCTGTTTTCGCGGGCTTTTCCGTTATCAACAGATTGCCCACGCTGGCCCTGGTGTGATTGCGTCCCGCGCTGAGCTGGGGAAAGACCGTATCCAGCTGTTGGCCGGCGGAACTACGCGCGGTGACAGACGTAACCTCAAACTCTGGATGGCCCGCCAGCAGGCGCAATAATTCCAGGCCCGTATAACTGGTTACGTTCACTATTGAGACAGTAATCATATGTGTTACACCTTCCCGGTTTCATGTGGACGGGGCCGGAATGGTGTAGCCGGAAACCTGCCAGCGGAGCTGTCCTGGCAGGGGAAGCGCGACCAATTAAAAAGCCCTCGTCCCAGGTCTAAAAACTCATGGGACGAGAGCTGACTTCTTCTCTGAAATACTCCCGTGGTACCACCCAGATTGTCGTCACCCGCCCGCGTATCGATGCTGCCATCGCCGCGCGTTACAAGGCTGTGACCACTCATTTCAGTTCAATGCTGCATGGGAACTGTCCATCTGTCCTACTTGTCTCTCTGCGAGGCTTTCTTCGGACAGCCGCTCACGACGCGGTTCTGAGGAGGCGGGAACCTTCCGAACTTGCACCAACCATCGGATCGCTACAGGCTGCCTGTCCTCGTACTATCTTCGCTCAACGCGGGTCAGACCTATTTGTTTGTCGTTGCTTTTCCAAGCATAACATTGTTGACAGGCGCTTGTCAACGGTTCAGGGCGCCTCTTTTCTGGTCAGGAACGCGCGCAGGGTGCTGACGACGAGTTCGTGGTCCTCGGCCTGGGGAAGCCCGGAAACGGTGATCGCGCCCACCACGCCGACGTTACAAATGGTCAGCGGAAAAGAGCCGCCATGCGCGGCGAATTCGCTTTCGGGCAGCAGATATTTTTGCTCAATGCTCTGGCCCGCGTTTCTCAGATAAGTGCCCATATAGTACGAGCTATGCCCGAAGCGCATCACAACATTGCTTTTGCGTCTGGCCCAGGCGTCGTTATCGGCGCTGGTGCCGGGCATGGCATAGTGAAAAAGCTGCTGTCCGGCGCGCACAATATCGATGGTGACGGCCTTGTGACTGCTCCGGGCCGCCTCCAGCAGCGCCAGCCCGACCTGCCAGGCCGTTTCATTGTCAAACTGCGTAAATTGCAGCTCCTCCTCCTGCCCGCGCAGGATCGTCAGTAAATCGTCATATTCACCCATGCGTCTATCCTATTCTGACTACGGTATGTCCGCGCACGCCACCTTTGAGAATGGTGTTCAGGGCGTCGGGCAGTTCCTCAAAGCTGATCTCATGCGCGATATGGCTCAGGAGCAGTTCTGGCTTGTAGGTGGTAGCCAGGCGTTGCCAGAGCTGGCGGCGCAGGGGCAGAGGACAGAGGACGGAATCGATGCCCAGCAGATTAACTCCCCGCAAAATAAAGGGAAAGACGGTTGTCTTGAGGTTGACGCCGCCAGTATTGCCAAAGGCAGCGATGGAGCCGCCGTATTTCGTCGTGCGGAGCAAATAGGCCAGGGTCGAGCCACCCACGGCGTCCACGCAGCCGGCCCAGCGCTCTTTTTCCAGGGGCCGACTGCTCTCCGCCGAGGTTTCCGCGCGGTCGATGATTTCGTCGGCGCCCAGTTCGCGTAAATAAGCGTGCTCCGAGGCTTTGCCTGTGCTGGCCACGACTTCGTAGCCCAGTTTGTGCAGGATGCTGACCGCGATACTGCCCGCGCCCCCACTGGCGCCTGTGACCAGCACCGGGCCATTGCTGGGCATGAGCCAGTTTTTCTCCAGTTGATTCACGGCCAGCGCGGCGGTAAAGCCAGCGGTGCCCAGGGCCATGGCTTCTTTCAGCGTCAAACCTTGCGGCCTGGGCACGATCCATTCCGCGTTCACGCGCGCGTACTCGCTAAAGCCGCCATAGTGGCTGACGCCCAGATCATAGCTGGTGACAATCACTTCGTCGCCCGGCTTAAAACGGCTGTCGCTGGACTCCTCGACCGTCCCGGCCAGGTCGATGCCCGGCACAAAAGGGTAGCTGCGCACGATTTTTCCATCGGGAAGCGAGGCCAGGCCATCTTTGTAATTGACTCCCGAATAGGCGACCTTGACCAGCACCTCTCCCGCCGGCAACTCTGCGCGGCTCAGCTCGCCCAGACCGGCGCTAAAGCCGGCCTCGGTCTTATTGACGATGAATGCTCGAAATGTTGCTGCCATTCTCTGCTCTCCAACTCTCTGCACAATCTCTGGCGCCGGGCTCGCTCGCCTCGTTGCCAGTGGCTCCGGCGCTCTGCGTTCTTTCCCAGTATATCACCCGGCGACATACCGCCCTTTTTTTCACGCGGATCAGCGCGCAGATGTTGAACAGCATAGCACTTTTACCCGGACCGTCCACCAGAGGGTCTTGGAGCCCTGGAACCCTTGTCTCTTCACAAAAAGACTGGCCCGACCCGCCGGACCAAAGAGTTTTGGAAGGTGCTGCAGGCGGGAGCACTCACAACGATGGCGCTCAGACGCACTCTCTCGTGCGCTTCTGTTTGCTGCTTATCTTTCCTTGAGCATGGTTTGCACGCCGGGCAGCGCCAGTTGCTGGAAAATGGTCTCCATCTGTTCTGGTGGATAGGGCATATCAGCAGCGATCCACCATTTGAGCAAGGTGAGAAAGGTTCCGGCCAGGTATTGGGAAGCTACTGGCAGAGGAATCGATGGTGAACGTTTCTCTGCCCAGCGAGTGCAGAGGACCGCTTCAATCGTTCGGCTGAGGGCTGTCTGCATGGCTTCCCACAAGGGTTCGCTCGCCCGGC
>DASZXF010000023.1:0-1863 GCA_035546055.1 Ktedonobacteraceae bacterium | reverse complement strand
ACGAGGCATTGGTCGGCCCCGCGTTGGACGCGCTGGAATTATCTGCCGCATAGGGCTCAGGCGCGCCTGTGCGCGGGTTGACCGTGACCGACGGGCGTCCATGGAAGTAGTTCGCCGAGATCCAGTATTGTCCAATCAGTGCGGAGCCGACCACCTGACCATTGGCGTAGACCAGGCTGCCGTTGGCCTGGTTGGGAAAGATCAACTGGGCCAGACCCGTGACAATCCCTGGATAGATGAAGCCGGTCACTATCACCAGCAGCAGCGTGATGACCACTGCCGGGCGCAGGTATTTCTGCAAAAAAGTTTTCATTTTGCGTGTTCTTTCAGAACGCGAGGCGTTTCCCGAGAGGAAACACCTTGCCATTCACACCACTCCGTTTCTTACAAGGTCAGGTGCAATGCCACCAGGATGAGATCGATCAGCTTGATGCCAAGGAACGGGACGATGATGCCACCCAGCCCGTAGATCAGCAGATTACGCCGCAGCAGCGGACCCGCACCTATCGGGCGATACCTGATGCCGCGCAGGGCCAGTGGGATGAGGGCGATAATCACCAGGGCATTAAAGATCACCGCTGAGAGCACCGCGCTGTGCGGGGTCGCCAGACCCATGATGTTGAGCGCATTCAACTGCGGATAGGTCACCGCGAAGGCCGCCGGGATAATGGCAAAGTACTTGGCCACGTCGTTGGCAATGCTAAATGTCGTCAGTGCGCCGCGAGTGATTAGCAACTGCTTGCCAACCTCGACGACCTCGATCAATTTGGTCGGATTGGAGTCTAAATCTACCATATTGGCGGCCTCTTTGGCGGCCTGTGTGCCCGTGTTCATCGCTACCCCGACATCTGCCTGCGCCAGGGCCGGGGCATCGTTGGTACCATCACCCGTCATGGCAACCAGGCGACCACCCTGCTGCTGATCTTTAATCAGTTTCATCTTGGTTTCAGGAGTGGCCTGGGCCAGGAAATCGTCTACCCCGGCCTCTCTGGCAATCGCCGCCGCGGTCAGTGGGTTGTCTCCTGTAATCATGATCGTGCGAATGCCCATGCGTCTCATCTGCTCGAAGCGCTCGCGCATCCCGCTTTTGACAATATCCTTGAGCTCGATTACCCCCAGCACACGCGCCTGCTTTTCGCTTCCATTGATTGAGGTTTCCGCCACGACTAGCGGCGTACTCCCGACTTTCGCGATGGTCGTCACGATCTCCTGGAGCTCCGCGCTGGTCTCGCCGCCTTGTTCCTGGACATAGCGTTCGATGGAATCGCCCGCGCCCTTGCGTATACTCTGGGCAGGCTCGTTGCTGCCATTGAGGCGATCCACGCCGCTCATGCGGGTGGTTGCGCTAAAGGGTACAAAGCTCAGCGCGGGGTCAATTTCGTCCGTGAAGCCGTAACGCTCGCGGGCCAGCACCACGATTGAGCGGCCCTCCGGCGTCTCGTCGGAGAGACTGGAAAGCATCGCCGCGTGTGCCACCTCCCGCTCCTCTACTCCTTTGATTGGCACAAAGCGAGTCGCCATGCGGTTGCCGATGGTGATAGTGCCAGTTTTGTCCAGCAGCAGCGCATCCACATCGCCCGCCGCCTCGACCGCGCGCCCGCTCATGGCCAGCACATTGCGCTGTACCATGCGGTCCATCCCCGCGATGCCAATCGCCGAGAGTAGTCCGCCAATAGTGGTGGGGATCAAGCAGACCAGAAGGGCGATCAGCGTGACGACCGGGACCGCCTGGCCAGAATAGATGGCAAACGGCTCCAGAGAAACAACCACCAGGACAAAGATGATCGTCAGACTGGTGATCAGGATATTCAGGGCGATCTCATTCGGCGTCTTCTGGCGCCTGGTCCCTTCGACCAGCGAGAT
>DASZXF010000022.1:0-11278 GCA_035546055.1 Ktedonobacteraceae bacterium | reverse complement strand
CATCATCGGCTGTGTATTAGTGCTGGCCGGGATAGTCCTCATCTGGCCGCTGCAATGGCCGATACCGGCGATTATCTGCCTGATATACGCGGCGTATATGTTTCTCTCTACAGCCAGCTATCTCTACACCACGCGCCGGGGCAAGTTTGTCGTCTGGGCGCAGTTGCTCAGCCAGTTGCGATTGCGCGGGGATGAACAGGCGCTTGATCTGGGCTGCGGTCGGGGAGCGGTGTTGCTGATGGTCGCGAAGTTGCTGCCACAGGGCAGAGTCACCGGCGTTGATCTGTGGAAAACCAGCGATCAGTCGGGCAACGCGCTGGAGGTAACCGAGCACAACGCCAGACTGGAAGGGGTAGCCGGGCGCCTTGAACTGCGCACCGCCGATATGCGCAAACTGCCCTTTGCCGATGCCTCTTTCGATCTGGTCGTGTCCAGCCTGGCTATCCACAATATCCAGGACGCGCAGGGCCGCTTACAGGTCATAGACGAGGCGGTGCGCGTGCTCAAACCCGGCGGTCGGCTGCTGATCGCCGATTTTCGTGCAACTCAGCCGTATCCAGGCCGCTTACAAGAACTGGGCATGGCAGAAGTGACCCACCATGCCCTCGGCTGGCGCTTCTGGTATGGCAGTCCCTGGGCAGCAACAAAGCTGGTCAGCGCACGCAAACCAGCTTAAAAGAGCCTTTTCTGGCAGGACTGGCGCCAGCACCCTTCTCCTCTTGTAAGGCGCTGGCGCCAGTCCTGTCAGGCGCTATACTTTAGCAGCAGCTTTCTCACCCTTTTCGCCTTTTTTGCGTTTAGGATGAGCATGGCCATTGGTGCCTGCTTCGTCGTGGGAGACGAGTTCGGCGTAACCTTCAATGGCGGTTTCCAGCACGTCGCGAATTTCGTCGGCGAAGACAAAGTGCATCTGATCGCGCAGTTCTTTGGGCAGATCTTCCAGCAAATCCTGCTCATTTTTTCTGGGCAGGATGACGGTGTGAATACCCGAACGATAGGCGGCCAGGACTTTCTCTTTGACTCCGCCGATGGGCATGACTTTGCCACGCAGGGTCATTTCACCGGTCATAGCGACATCCGAGCGCACGTTATGCCCGGAGGCCAGCGAGACCAGCACGGTGACCATGGTCACGCCCGCCGATGGTCCATCTTTGGGGATGGCTCCCGCCGGAACGTGAATATGTATGGTCTGACCCTCGAAAATGTTGTGCGGTAACCCCAGCGCGTCGGCATGGGAGCGCACATAGCTCAGAGCAGCCATGGCTGACTCTTTCATGACATCGCCGAGCTGGCCGGTCATAATCAACTGGCTCTCTTTGGAGGGCATGGCGGCGGCCTCAATGAAGATGATTTCGCCACCCACGGGGGTCCAGGTCAGACCAGTGGCGATGCCGGGCCGGTCGATGCGCTCGGCAACCTCTTCGAGGAAGCGCGGACGCCCCAGATGCTCCGGTATATTCTCGGCGGTGACATGGATAGGCGTCGGTTTGCCCTCGGCCACCTGTTTGGCGATTTTACGGCAGAGCGAGCCTACCTCGCGTTCGAGATTGCGCACCCCGGCCTCGCGAGTATACTCGCGCGCGATACGCTTGAGCGCCTCGTCATCAACGGTCAGCTCATCTTTATCCAGTCCATTGGCCTCAATCTGCTTGGGCAGGAGATAGTTGCGCGCAATGTGCAACTTCTGCTCCTCGGTATAGCCAGAGAGAGTGAGAATCTCCATGCGGTCGCGCAGAGGTGCGGGAATCGGCTCCAGGGCGTTCGCGGTGGCGATAAACATCACGCGCGAAAGATCAAAGGGCAGATCCAGGTAGTTATCGCGGAAGTTATAGTTCTGCTCCGGGTCCAGCACTTCCAGCAGCGCGGACGACGGATCGCCACGCCAGTCAGCACCGACCTTATCCACTTCATCCAGCATAATCACCGGATCATTGGCCTCCACCCGGCGCAAGGTCTGGATAATGCGTCCCGGCATAGCTCCGATGTACGTGCGGCGATGACCGCGAATCTCGGCCTCGTCGCGAATACCTCCCAGCGACATACGGGCGAACTTGCGGCCCAGCGCGCGGGCAATGGACTGTCCCAGCGAGGTTTTGCCCACGCCCGGCGGTCCCACGAAACAGAGAATCGGCTCTCGATTGAGCTGGCGCACCGCTTCAGAGGAGCGCAAGGGCTGCGTAGAACGGCGCTGACCGCCCTGTTCCTGCTCCTGCTCGCGTTCCGCCTCCGCCTCGCGTTGCGCCCTCTCGGCCAGGCGATCCTCCTTCAAACGGCGCACCGCCAGGTACTCCAGAATGCGATCCTTGATTTTCTCCAGGTCGTAGTGATCCTGGTCCAGCACCTCGCGAGCATGGGGCACATCGATGCGCTCGCCGGTGCTCTTGCTCCACGGCAAACTGACCAGCAGTTCCAGGTAGGTGCGAATAATGCTGTATTCGGGCGAAACCGTCGGCAGCTTCTCCAGACGCGCCAGCTCGCGATTGGCCTCCTTGAAGGCCTCTTCCGGCAGATGCGCCTCGTCGATCTTGCCGCGCAGTTCGTTGATGGTCGCCTGTTCCTCGCTCTCCTCGCCCAGTTCACGCTGAATCGCCTTCAACTGCTCGCGCAGGAGATACTCGCGCTGCACCTTGCCCATCTCTTCCTGCGCGCTGGTCTGAATCTTACGGCCCAGCTCGAAAATTTCCAGCTCATGCGCCAGGTAGTTACTGAGCTGCTCCAGCTTGGCCCGCACAGAGTCCAGTTCCAGCAATTGCTGACGCAGCTCCAGCTCCATCTGCACAAAGGTCGCGATCACATAGACCACCTGGCGCGGCTCCTCCAGATTGAGCGTGGCCGCCGCCACCCCTTCGGGCACATTCTGCACCAGAGCCACCAGGCGCTGGAAATAGTTCACCACATTGCGTTTGATGGCCTCGGTCTCGTTGTCGGACTCCTGCACATCGGGCTTGACCGTCACCCGGGCCACCAGATACGGCTTGAGCTGGGTGAACTCACCAATGGCCACGCGCTCCAGACCCTGCACGATAATCTGAATCGTGCCATCGGGCATACGAATCATACGCGCGATCCGCGCCACCGTGCCCATAGTAAAAATGTCGTCAGGCCCGGCCTGCTCCGTCTCCGCCGACTTCTGAGCCACCAGCACCACCAGGCGATTGCCGCGCATCACATCATCAATCAAGCGAATGGAGCGCTCCTGGCCAACACCCAGAGGCTGAACCGCAAATGGATAGACCACCGTATCCTTGAGCGGCAACACAGGCAGAACATCGGGAATATTCAAACGCTCCTCCCGCTGCTCGCTTCCGGGCCGGTGATTGGCATCATCAAACAACAGATCAGAAGCCTCATCCTCTTCAGAGCGCACCTGCTGACGCGGCTTGCGGCGCGGGCGGCGCGGCTTCTTCTCCTCTTTCTCAGCGACCTCATCCGTGGCATCCGTCGCGGAAGTTTCGGCAGATGTCGGCTCCTCAGAAGTTGCGCTGATCGCATCTTGCTGTTTCTGCTGCTCCTGCTGCTCCTGCTGCTCCTGCACCTCTGCATCAATTTGAACGGCCCCGTTCGCCTGTTCCTCTCGTGTGACATCCTCTGGCTCTTCCGGGCCCTGCTGTTTACGATTGGTTTGCGTACTCATCATGCAACCTTCTTAAAGATGTATATCTTTATATCTCCATTCAAGCTTTCCCCGCCACCCGTGACCCTACCATATATCTTATGCACGGCATAAATCAAAGCAGTGAGACTGTGCCATGCGCCAGATAGCTGGCAATCACTCAGGTAATTTGGGGAGATCGACCCACAGAAAGCCATTTTCATAGCGGGCCGTGACAGCCTCCCGATCCACAGGAGAAGGAATAAACACCTCCACCCGGAACGGACCGTAGCGGATTTGAGCCTCGTGATAATAGACCGCCTCGCCCTGCTTATGGTCGTCCAGCCGCTCGCCACTCACGACCAGCGCATCAGCGTACAGGGTCACAGTAATATCTTCCTCCCTCATCCCGGCCAGTTCAATCTTGACCGTCATCGCCTCGGCAGTCTCGCGAATATCAGCCAGCGGCCTCCACGTTACCGAGTGCTGTAAAAGCGCCTGCTGGCTCTGCCGCAGAGCATCATGCCAGAGCTGGCGATAATAACGGTCCCGTTCCTGCTGTGATCCATCAGTATAACGATAGGTCACGTAACGATAGCGCATACGCATAGTTCGTTCCCTCATTCAGCCTGAGTAGCTCAAGAAAAAGGCAAAAGGTAGGAACATCGAGCGTTTGCTTTCTCTGCTTTCTCTACCTCTTGCCTGGGCATCCCTGGTCACTGCAAAAGACGGACTGACTCACATCAGAGGCAAATCCTTCTCACCTTCAGCCAGGGCTTTCTGGCACTCCGGGCAGAGATATTCAAACTCAGAGTGGCTCTCTGAGAGCACATCGCTCTGGATAATGCGAGCGTGGCGCAAACGAGTTGCTTTTCCACATCTCGCGCAATTGACGTATGTTTCTGTGACGGCTGTTCGGCGGGTTCCCAGGACATCTTCCTGCATAACCGGCACCTGCCTTTCTTCTTTCTGCTAACTAGTCACAACAAAACCCCACCGTAAGAGACGATTCCCTTTACATACATCGTAGTATACTGAAATTAAAGGGGAACGCAACACAGACAGCCTCTATCCGGTGGATAGCCAACCGGGTCTCTGGCGAAACCTTTCTGATTATGTCATGAGCAACATAAAATTGCAAGTGTATTTCGCTGAGAAACCTGTTTTCTCAACGGGCCTCCATATACGCACAACTCGCGCCCGCGCGCTCGCAAAAGTTTTTACTGTTGTGTTTTTGTGTGATGGCGACTTCACGCCATCATCACACAAAAACACAACAGTAAAAACAGAACAGACCGCCGGCAAGCTGCCAGGGGATAGGACAAACGCTTGAGAGGGCTGTGAAAGGGCTGAGCGCGTTTGACTGCGTTCCGTTGATTGTGCTACTATGTTTCTATGTAGATCACTCTTCTTCATAGGCGCCAGAACTGTAGCGTGTTTATAGAAGTCTACCGAGGGCAAAAAACAATGATCACGCAAGCGATGAAAAAGTGGTTCCGCAAAATGTTCGCGTGGTGGCCCTGGAAGCAGTCTGCCCCTTTTGAATACGAGCATGTCGCCGGAGCTGTGACCAGCCAGGCTGCACCTGAGACGACATACCTCTGGACCTCAAGGGATGGGACGGTCCCCCAGGCTGGAGCTACCCCCCGCCGCTTTACGCTCGATAGCCGGGCAGAACGCCTGGCGCCCGATTCGCCACCTTATGCAACTCCGGTGGCTTTTTTCCAGGCCGGCACCGATCCGACCAGCGAAGCAGAAGAACCTCATGCGGGCATCCCTACCCCCGTTCAACGCCTGGAGTTTTTACGCTACCTTGTTCAACGTGGCATTGTGAATGAAGGTTTTGAACACGACGAAGCCGATTCCGCCCGTTAATCCTGGCCTGCTTACCCGCCCAAAAAGAGGAGCAGGCCGGCGATTTGCTCACCGACCCGCTCCCCACTCAATGGGCGCTCTCCATCTCTACTCAGCCGCGCTAAAGCCCTCGGCCCGTGCATCCTCTTCCCGGTCGAAGTAGACCAGGTCCGGTACATCAGGGTTAAGACCCAGGGGATAGTAGCGCTTGCTGCTGACCACGCCGACGAAGCGGGTGGTTGGACTGGCGCTGGTGGCCACGCGAGTCGCCACCAGCGTGTCGCCCTGCATGGTCGCGCGCGCCTCGGTATCCGGACGATACGCCACCCCATTCAGCGGCTCTCGCGTGTCGTCCAGTTCAATAGCGGCCTCTTCCTGAACCATACTGCGCTCAACGGCACGCTTGACCAGCCAGTAGGTCACGCCACCGGCCAGGACCAGACCCGAGACAAAGCCCAGAATTGACCAGACTTTGCTGCTGCGCACTGGCTCCAGAAGCTGTCCGCTGCGCTTGCTCAGGTAATCGCTCTGCTTGCGCATCTGCCGCATGGTGTCATCGCGCCGATCCGCGAAGTTGCGGCCCAGCATCCGTCCCTGGCGGCGCATCTGCCGCATGGCATCCTCGCGGCTATCCGCGAAGCTGCGCCCCAACGAACGCTGCTGCCGCGCAAGCTGCCGGATCGCGTCTTCCTTGCGGTCGAGCAAATCACGGCTCAGGTTGCGCCTCTGGCGCCGCAGACGATGGAGCCTCTCATCGCCCCAGTCAATTGCTGCCTGGAAAAGATTGCGACTCCGGCGCCGCAGACGATGCGCCGTCTCATCACGCCAATCGACAGTATTCTGGGCCAGACGTTTCCCCTGCTTGCGCAGACGATAGGTCGTCTCGTTACTCCAATCAGTCGCGTTCTGTCCCAGTTGCTTGCTCTGCTCGCGCAGGCGGTTACTGGTGTTCCCGCTCCAATCATTCAAATTCTGAGTGGTCTGATTGCCCAACTGACTGACCCCCTGCTTCAGATTACTACCATACTCACGAGCCTTCTGCTGTCCCGCACGCCACTGATCGCCAGCCAGCGAAATCCCCGCAGTCGCCAGGTCGTTGCCACGCTGAACCACGTTCTGACCCCAGTCCCGGCTGAGATCAGCCATCTGGGCCAGGAGTTTTTTACGCTCCCTGCTCTCCTCGTTCTGCGCATGGCGCAGGCGGCGAGCCTGTGCCCTCAACTTCCCGGCTTCCTTCTGGACACGCGCGCTCTGCTTTTTCAACTGTTTGCGGCCCTCCAGAGAAAGCTCATCCAAATCTTCCATATCTTTTACTTGCATATCACACGTCCCATCCTGTATCTTCTGCGTCTTTTCAGCCTGCTGCGTACTCATGTCCGCATATGCTGACGCAAATGCTTACACAGGGCGCGCCCTTCTTTTGTGAAAAAGGGCGCGCGGCCAGCGACCTTTCCGACCTTCCCCTGCTGTTGGCTGCCATTCTGAGAAATAGCCCGCATGACGATCCGCCCAGGAGCTATCCCAGCCGACTCAGATACACTACTCTCACGCGGGCGCTCCCATTCGAGTATACATGATCATGAAAAAACGTGGAAAATACTTGCGCATGCTCCACTGAAAAGCGGAAGCAAGGGAAGGACCAGGAAAACGGGTGTGCCCGTTTTACTGGTCCTTACCTTGCTTCCGCTTTTCAGTGGAGCGCCATTAGAAGCCTTCGATGGTCGTCTCACTTAAACGCAGGACAAGGCGGCAAAAGCGCAGCATGGCCGAAACCGATTCGAGGTACGCTTCATCGCCAGGAGCAACCTGCTGGGTCACTATAGAAAATTTACGCAGAGCGCGCAATACTTCCAGAATATCTTCCTTCGCCGATTGGTCCAGCTCGCCATTGCGCGTCAGCCGGATCACCTGCTGCACAATCGAATCCACCTCACGACCCATCGCCCCAAGATCAACCGTATACGCCTCCGCCTCGTCACCCTCCACATCCTCGGCAAAGGTATCCGCCAGGTGTTCGGATGAGGTATTTGAACACACACGCCACCCGGCATCGCTATGCAATGGTCTGCTCCTGGAGCGGAGGTTCGCCTGAGGCTCCTCTGGAGTAACCCCTAACTCGCGGAGTAGCTCGGCCAGTTCTTCCTGCCAGCCAGCCATAATAGCATTCTCCTTTAGAAATAACCCTCGTAGACCGCCTGAATCACAATCGAAGTGTAACACAGCGGTCCAGCCTTGTCCAGGCTTCATAAATCGCTTCCCCTAAACACACCAGCAACCTTCCTTCTCACTCCAGATACCTCTATCCTGAAATATCTATCCTTTTGGTAATTTTTTGCTCATCCAATAGAACAAGGGAAACCACCGAGCTTTCGCTAAATCCAGCCATAGTAGCGCTATTACTATTTTCTTGCGTCTCTCAGGTATATCTCAGGAAACTCACAGATTCAGTTCATAGTAAGGGATTATACTGGTGCATAAGAAGCAGTAAAGCATCCTGTTATGTATCCGTTCAGGAACATACAAACAGTTATCTGAAGAGGTAGCTGCTGGCTGTCTGCTGCGACTGAGAGACCCGCATGAGCGGTGGGGTTCGAGTATTGCCTGCCAAAAATACTCCTCCGTCAGAGGTGGTGCCTTGCTTAATGGGGCATTGCGGTCTGACGAAAACAGTTTCTTCGGTTTCAATAAGGAGGACCTACTATGCCACGTCGCAAAAATGCCGCAGTGGTTGATAAAGATGAAGAGCGTTTCGCGTTCCAGCCTGCGGACGATCTTCTGACCATTCACGAAGTCGCCAATCGCTTGCGAGTCGATGATACAACTGTTCGCCGTTGGATTAACAACGGCGTGCTGGACGCGGTGACGCTCCCCCATCTGGGCAAACGTCGCGGGTATCGCGTGAAAAAAGCGACGCTCGATTCGCTTCTGAGCAGCTCGACGCTCTCTAGCGCAAGCGCTGAATAAAGACACAGAACGCCTTTCACCACTCGTCCCTGAAACGAAACTTCCGGCCAGGACTAAACGTGCTTGCTATACTGAAGATGGCGTTGTGCCATCCGGCCCTGGCGTTTAAACGGAAACGAGGTAGGAGTGAGTGAAAAGAAAACAGCTTTTGTTCAAGCTAAGAAGTCCTGGAAAACTCCTTCCAGGACTTCTGGCTTTTTTGTTACTGCTGACCCTGAGTGCCTGCGGCAACAATAATACCGCGCGGGTGTACGACAATGCCCGTGTGCTCAATACCTCGAAGGTGGAGCGCGCGGCCTCCAATCTGTCGAACCCTGTTGCCGTTTATACCACCAACACCTTCCAGGGTACGCAGGCTGATTTCCAGCGCACAGCTATTCAAAAGCTCAACGGCAATCCGCGTATGATTGTCATGGCCATTGATACGAATAGCCACTACATCTACATTGCACGCGGCTCCCAGGTTCCGCTTTCCCGCACAGGCATTAATCAGGCGGTCAACTCTTTCTCACAACG
This sequence comes from Ktedonobacteraceae bacterium, assembly GCA_035546055.1. Lineage (GTDB taxonomy): Bacteria > Chloroflexota > Ktedonobacteria > Ktedonobacterales > Ktedonobacteraceae > Paraktedonobacter. Next base: position 2,352 of record DASZXF010000022.1, on the reverse strand, counting down.
TTTCGGCAACGGAGACTATACCAACGCCTCTATCGCGGCCCTGAACTCGATGCAACATTCGATCAGTTCCAGCAGCCAGAATCGGGGCGGAGCCTCATTTAGTCCGGCGATCCCCTGCCTGATTATTCCTCTGCTGCTCATTCTCGGCGCGCTGTTCTTTTCTTTCAGCCGGCGGGCGCGCATGGCAACCATGACGCACCGGGGTCCGCGTTGGGGTGGTCCGCGTTGGGGCGGTCCGCGCAATCCGCAAGCCAACGAAGGTCCATTCTACGGTCCCAATCAAGGTCCAAACCAGGGCTACGGTCCCTATCCCTACAATCAGGGCTATGGTCCTCCCAACCAGCGCGGCGGCATGAATCCCTGGGCCGCCGGTGGTCTGGGAGCCGCAGCCGGAGGACTGGCCGGCTATGAACTCGGCAAAAGGGCCGGCGACCGTGGCAACGAGCCGAATCCCCAGGAGGGCGATTTTGGCGGCGGAGGTGGAACCTTCGGCAACAACAACGACGCCGGCGGCAACTTCGGCGGCGGCAATTTCGGCGGCACCGACCAGGATAACGCCGGAGGAGGCAATTTCGGCGGCGGCTTCGGTGGCAGTAACTTCTTCGGCGGCGGCGGAGACTTCGGCAACAGCGGCGGCGATGATTTTGGTGGCGGCGGCAACTTTGGTGGCGGTGGTGACTTCGGCGGCGGCGGCTTCGGCGGCGGCAACGACGACTCCAGCGGCGGCAACTTCTAACCATCCTGGCCGATAAGCCCACAACTGGCAAAAGCCAGCGCGCGAGTTGAGCATCTCGCGCGCTGGCTTCTTTACTGCCTGTTTGTTGTAATTTAGAAAAAATGGCCTATACTTAAATATGTAGGCATATACAAAGCCGTAAAATCAACGTGTTGGGAGGTGATCTGTTCCGTGGGTCAATATGATCGCGCTATCAAATTGCTGGTGGATACGAACCCGGAGGCTATGGCTCGTTTTGTATTACAGGAATGGCAGAAGCAGACGAAAAAGTACCTGCCCGATCTATCAATCGCGGCGGTAAAACAACTGAGCACCGATTTTCAAGAGGAAAACCTGGAAGGGGATGGAGCGTACTTGCTCGAAGGACCGGAAGGACCGCTCTATCTCATGCAGGCCGAATATCAAAGCCGGCTTGATCCAATGATGCCCCTGCGCTCACTGGAGTACCTGGCACGGATGAAAAAGAAGCACTGGAAAATCTGCGGACACTTGCCTGTCATAGCGGTGGTGTTCTATCTCTTCAAGAGCGAGGACATCCTCAGCAGTCCCCTGCGGTGGCCCGGTCCGCTCGAAACCACATCCCTGTACTTCAATTACCTGGTCATCAATATGCAGGATGTGCCCCGCGAGGAAATTCTGGCTCTGCAAGAACCAGAACTATGGCCGCTGGTCTTGCTGACAAAAGGCAATGTTGATCGTATACTGGTAGAAGAAATGTTTGGAGATCTGCTAGAACGCAAACTCTATCGGACACTCCCCATTGGGCAGGTAATCGCCTCCTGGTTTCTACATGGTGATGATCTTATCTGGTTGTATAAGGAGTATCAAAAGATGTTTGATATCTTTCAGGACGCCCCGGCGATCCAATGGATAGAAGAAAGCATTACCGAGAAGCTCACCAAGGAGCTCACCGAGAAGCTTACCAGGGAGCTTACCGAGAAGTTCCAAAAGCAGACCGAGCAACAACTACGCGCTGAGCGACAAAAGGCCGAACAACAACTCCGCACTGAGCGGCAGAGAACTCGCTCCGAACAACAGAAGCACCTGAGGGGGCTTCAACACATGGCCGTAGAGATGGTTTCTCAGCGCTTTCCTTCACTGACCCGCCTGGCCAGAGCACAGGCGCAAGTACAAAAAAATCCCGACTCTCTGCAGCAGGCTATTCTCAAGCTGGGCACAGTGAATACGAGCGAAGAAGCTCAGGATGTGTTGCTGGCTCTGAGCGAGATAACAGCAGAGGAACAGAACTCAGAGCAAGAGGTCTAGAAAAACGGGTGCGGTGAGCTGTAGCTCATCACACCCGCCTCGCATACGCCGGTGATTACAATTCTGATTGTTGGGGCAGGCGCTGGATGCGGCGGGTGCCGCGTCGGCGCGTGGTTTCGACGATGCGCAAACGCGTGACCGCGCGAGCGAGATCGCCGCTCAAGCGCTGGCGTTCGCGCTCGTCCTGCACGTTGGCCAGACGATCCTGAGCGCGCTGGCGCGCGGCCTGGGCGCGCTGCTCGTCGATCTCTTCGGCCTGTTCCGCGACATCGGCCAGGACGGTGACGAGATCGTTGTAGACTTCCAGAAAGCCGCCGGAGATGAAGAGGGCTTCTTCCGCGTCACCGAGC
>DASZXF010000021.1:0-7935 GCA_035546055.1 Ktedonobacteraceae bacterium | reverse complement strand
ACACTGGAACGCCGTTCAATGTAATGATGGGAGGGGGATTACTTCCGCTCCAGGTGCCATTAAAGCCGAAAGAATAGGACCCGCCAGGGGGTATTTCCGTACAAACGGTGGCCGCCAGAATGCTGCCGCTCTGACTGAAAGACGCATTCCAGCCTGCGGTGATTTGCTGACCGGCTGTGAAGGTGAACTGCAAAGTCCAGCAGGCATAAATGGGCGTCGAGCAGAGGTTGGTAACTGTCACATTGGCCACAAAGCCTCCTGGCCACTGAGCAACCACCGTGTAGGTAACGTGGACACAGCTCTTATCAACCATCGATTGCTGAGAGGCAGGAGCAGCCAGCGCTCTCTGTGGCGACAGAACCAGCGGGGAGAACAACAGGACAAGCAAAAGCGAGAATGCTACCGGAACGAGGAAAAAGTGTCTGCACCGTCGTATGAAGATCTTCATAACATCCTCCTTGAAAAAAAACAATGTGAGAGTCCTTCTCTCAGATCTTATCACCTGTACGAAGTATATCATGAAAAAATCTCTCGCAGTAAATCCCACGAACTCATGTGGCATCCCTGATCTTGATCCCCCTGGGAACACTCCCAGGACGTTCCCGGTGGGATCTGATGTTTGGGTGGACCAGAAAAGCCGTTCATGCGGCTTTTTTGTATCCGTGAGGAGAGAATAGATGCGAAACAAGCAAACGAGCATTGCTTTTCGCTAAAGCAATGCTCGAAAATTCGCGATGCCTGATAAAAAGGCTGTATTTACGCGGCGTTCCTGGCTGTGGATGAACTGAGGCCGCTGGCCAGTTTCAGGCCGAACAGCGGAAGGAGCCAGACCCAGATGCCCACAAGATAGGCCCAGCGGAAGCCGGGCAGGCCGGGCACAAACGAGTTGAGCGGTCCCCAGGTCGTAAAGCAGTAAAGGGAGAACATGCTGAATGCCAGCATGCGTACCACGCCGGGATGCAGGAGCAAGGTCTGGAAGCGCTTGAACATGCGCGAGATGCTGGCCTGGCGCGAAGCTGGCCGCGTATACTCTTCTTCGAGCACCACCTGAGCGGGCTTGGACGCTTCAAAGAGCGCGTAGAGGCCGAAGAACGTCACCATGTACCAGGGCCAGAACCAGGGCGAGCCGATGGCACAGTACAGCAGCCAGGTGACAGCCAGCCAGCGCACCAGTCCATGTACGCTGCGCAGCGTACCCGGCTCGCGCAACATTTGCCAGCAGAGTCCCAGGTAGAGAATGACGAACACGCCCAGCGTCAGCGTATGCATGAAATGCTCGGCGGGCGAACCGATGTCCGCGCCCAGCGGGAAGCCCAGGGCCGCAGCTCCTCCATTGTAGAGGTGGCTGATTGTTTCTGACAACGTGTTGATCGTGCGATAGGTTGCCGGGTTAACCTGAAAGACATCAAAGATAGCTCCTCCCTGCCAGAAGGGGGCGTACATGGCCAGAATGAGTCCGCCGTAGACCGCGACCGACGCGCCGACGCGGCGAATGCGCTGGCGCAGCGGCTGTTCCGCCTCCTGGAGCCACTGGTAGAAGAACAGACCGGGGACCAGGAGCACCAGGTTAATTTTCAGGCAGGTGCCCAGGGCCAGCAATCCGGCAGGCGCCAGGTAGATCAGGCGAGCGCGCAGCGTCGGGTTGAGCCAGGCGATCCAGCGGGAAACCGTGAGCGTTTCCTGCGCCAGTTGAGCGCGCACCAGCAGCCAGACCGCCAGCAGGATCAGCAAAAGCAGCGTGGTATCGTTGTGCGCGTTCGTGCAGGCCTCAAGCAGCAGGAGGGGATTCCAGGCAAAGGCCAGCGTGGCGCGCAGGCGCTTTTCCTGCGAGACAATCCCGTGCAGGCGCTGCAACGCGCCGCTGACCGACCAGACCAGGGCGACCGAACAGAGATGCATGGCCAGACCCCACAGGCGCAGAACCAGCACCATCGACAGCACATAATTTCCCAGGTGGCAGACCGAGAGTATCCACTGGAAGAGGCAGGTCAGCAACGCCCAGCTCGGCCCATAGGCAGAGGGCTGATCGATCCAGAGCACATAGTTATAAATGACATCGTGCTGAATCATGTGCGGAGTCGTCGTCAGCGGATTCAGGCCATAGATAGCGCCTATACGCGCATAGGCAATATAGGAGTAGAGATCAGGCGAAGTGACCACCGGAATTAAGAGAAAAAGCAGGCCCAGGACCAGGGTAGAGCGCAGAATAAAGCGCCGGGAAACCTGGGCGGGCAGGCGGCGCAGGGCCAGTATGTAGACCAGGAAAACAATCACAAAGGCGCCGAGCAACATGCTCACCGTCGCCCAGCTCGACCTGATCTCGGGAACGCCGCTGACATGAAACTGTGGGATGGGCGGAATCACCGTCCAGCCTGGGAAAAGGACCAGCGAAGGCACCACCGGCCAGGTGCCAAGCTGAGTCAAGAGAGCCTCATGGAACCAGAGGCTACGCAGGGGCATGATGGCATCCATCAGGAGAATGGCGCAGACCATCGCGAAAAGGATCGCATAGGGAGCGAGGCGGGTATATTTTCCCGCCCTGCCGCCGTCTCCTCCGTCCTGGGAAGCCCGCCTGGATGGGATGGAGTTCGATCTCAGATACGTGGCATCGAGCACATCTTCCTGAAGCCGCCGGGGATACTCACCGCTTCTATCTGTATCGTCTGCAAACGTCTTCATGCTCATATCCTACTGTTACTTCTGTACGTGGTTTTGATCTATTCATAACCCCCCTGAGTGGGGCGTATTCCTGGCCTCTCTGCCGATGACGATGGTCACGCAAATGTGCCACTACTACGGACGAAGAAGAAGTGCCATCCGTTGCAGGAATACCAGGGAAATGAAAAAATTCGATGTGGAATAGCCCGCCTGGGGCAGGTGTGTCCTGATCGTTGCCCGCCAGAGGCGTAACACTCTTGTTGTAATCTGGAAGCCTTCTTGAGATTTTCTTGAGTTTTCTTTGTTACACTGGTCGTTAAAGAAAAGATCAACAGGTCGCGACGATGGGGAGAGCAAAGTCAGCAGTCCTGTCTGGCGCGTTGGGGTGGTCTGGAGGAGCAGCAGCGCATCTGTATGGATTTTGAGGAGAGACAAGCAGGATGGATACATACAACAAACCGTCAGAAGATCAGCAGGCACCCGGACCCGCGCAGCCTGATATGGAGCCAACCATAGCCATAATGTCGCAGACGCCCACAAACGGGCAGGTACCCGCCGTTTATCAGCCCGCGCCCTTCATTCCCCAGCCGGGCATGGCCGCTCCGGCCCCGCCGATCAACAGAAGCCTGGCGCGGCGCCGCTTTATGGGCAAATCGCTGGCCGGGCTGGTTATCGGCGGAGGAGCCGTCACCCTGGGCGGTATCGCGCTGGGCGAATGGCTGAGTCATGGCGGTTTGAACAGCTCGAACCATCCGTCAGTGGCCAGTAATGTACAGATCGGGCACCTCTTGCGCCGCGCCGGCTTCGGTGCCAGCGCCAGCGAACTGGACACCTATCGCGCCCTGGGCTATCAAGGCGCCGTTGATCGCCTGCTCAATTATCAACAGGTTGACGACAGCGCCATGGAACAGCGTTTGCAGAAACTCACCTTCAATCTCAACGCCCCCCAGGATCAACAGCGCTGGTGGCTGCTGCGCATGGCCTGGACGCAGCGTCCCCTGCTGGAGAAAATGACCCTGTTCTGGAGTGGCGTCCTGACCAGCAGCTTTCGCAAAGTTGGCGGTCCCAAAGCCTATATCCGCATGATTAACCAGAACAACTTTCTGCGCGCCCATGCCTTCGATACCTTTGACAATCTGCTGCTGGGGATCACCGCCGATCCGGCCATGCTTTTTTACCTGGATCTCACCAAAAGTACCAGAAAGCATCCAAACGAAAATTATGCCCGCGAATTGATGGAACTGTTTACCGTGGGGGTACAGAATTATACCCAGCAGGATGTCTTCGCGGGCGCGGCGGCCCTCACCGGCTGGCATATCACCGGCGTGAGCAGTTCGCGCTATAATCCCAAAGATCACATCACCCTGCCAGTGCGTTTTATGGGTCAGACCGGCAGTTTTGACTATAAAGACATTGTGCGCATCCTGGCCAATCATCCCGCTACCCCCTGGTACATTGGACGGCGGCTCTTTGCCTTCTTTGTCCATGAAAATCCCAGCAATGATGATCTCAAGCCGCTGGTTGATGCCTATGTCAAGAGCGGGCATAACATGGGAGCCGTCATGCGCGCCCTGCTCCTCTCTCCTCAGTTCGTGTCCGCCCAGGCGTATCGCAGCCGCATCAAATCGCCGGTTGAATTTGTCGTAGGCGCTTATCGCGCGCTGGGCCTTCAGGGCGATGGCAAAGGGCTGCCAGCTCTCACCACCTTAATGGGTCAGCCGCTCTTTGATCCGCCCGATGTCTCCGGCTGGCCGGGAGATAAAAGCAGCGCGAACTGGCTCAACAGCGGCTCCTGGATGACCCGGCTCAACTATATTGATCTGCTGCTCACGCGCGGCACTACTGCCGGGAAAGCCCAGCCGCTAATCGACTTGCAGGGTATGATTGAGGACAGGCAGCTTGACTCGCCCGCAGCCTTCGTCGATCATTTCTCGGCCTTTCTGCTGGATGGTCCCCTGCCTGACCAGCGCCGCAGCCAGGTGCTTGATTACCTGACCGCCTCTGGCAACGCCAGTCGCGCGCGCATTCGCCTGAGCGGTGGTAAAACCTATCCGCTGAATCGCGTGCGCGGCGCGCTGTACCTGCTCATGGCTTCCCCGGAATATCAATTGAACTAGCGCCAGAGGAACAGCGAAGTCGTAGAACAGGCGAGATATTGGACCTGCAGAGAAAGTTATCGCGCAATGAGAGGGAGAGCCATGAAATTCACGCGCAGAGCAATGATGAAAAATGGTATGCTGGTCGTTTCGGCTGGTATGGTCATGCCGGCCATCTTCAGCCGTGGCGTTGCCTCGGCCATGGCCCTGGCCGGAGACGGCGCCAGTTTTTCGCAGATCGCGACCGATCACACCCTGATTGTCGTGCAAATGGCGGGCGGGAACGATGGTCTGAACACCGTCATTCCTTTTACCGACTCATTATATAAGCAGATGCGGCCAACCCTGGCCATTCCTGATGCCAAAGTATTGCCCCTGGACACGCGCCTGGGGCTGCATCCCAATCTCCAGCCCTTAAAGACCTTCTGGGACGCCGGGCACCTGGCGATTGTTGAAGGCGTCGGCTATCCCAACCAGAGCCTTTCCCACTTTCAAGCCATGGACATCTGGCAGACGCTCGATCTGAACGGCAACGGCAGCGCCGGCTGGCTGGGCAAACTCGTCTCCGGTCTGGTGGATGAAGCCGGCCATCCCTTCAAAGCCCTGGATGTCGGCACCGCGACTGCCCAGGCTTTGCGCTCCATCTCGGCCCAGGTGCCAACACTGACAAATACAAAATCCTACGCCGTCTCCGCCGATCCCAGCGATCCCGACCGGGGTAGCGCGCGTATGCAGGCGCTCATGAACCTCTATCAATCCTATCCGCAGACCTCTCCCTATGCCGCTCTGCTCGACGCCACCGCCGTCAGCGCGCAGGAGGGTGCGCGTGCCCTCAAGAACGCGGACGCCGCCTATACGCCCGCCGTCACCTATCCGCAAGATTCCTTCGCGGCGGGCCTCAAAATTCTGGCCGAGGCCATTGTGCAGGATCTGGGCCTGCGCGTCGGCTACGTCACCCTGGGCGGTTTTGATACCCACGCCAACCAGCAGGACACCCATGACAGGCTGATGACCACCCTGGCAACGGGGTTGGCCGCCTTCTACAACGACCTGGGCGCGCATGGCAAGGCCGATCATGTCATTGTGCTCACGTGGTCCGAATTTGGCCGCCGCGTCGAAGAGAATGGCAGCCAGGGCACCGACCACGGCACAGCCGCCCCGCTTTTTGTACTCGGCAAAGCCATCAACCGGGGCATCTTTGGCGAGCCCCCCAGCCTGAGCAGTCTGGACACCAATGGCAATCTGAAATATACCGTCGATTTTCGTTCAGTGTACGCCACTGTGCTGGATCGCTGGATGGGCGCCTCCTCCCATGACGTTCTGGGAGGCAACTTCGGAGCGCAAAACTTCTTGCCTGCTCCGTAGTATTCCCGCAGGAGCACACAGGCAGGTCGGCATGCCCGGCATGTTTCCCTGCCTCTTTCTCCTGTTACCTCTTCTGGAGAGTGGTCAGAGCGTGACAATCTGCCCTATAATACAGAGAGATTTACCACAGCAAACGGGGAAGTCAGAAGTAGCAGATATGTCACAATTGCAGAAAAAGAGCTGGTTGGCGGCCATGTCGCCCATGCAGCGCACCATCCTGGGGTTACTCATCATTGCCGTCGTTCTCGTCGTTGGCGTGATTTACGGGCCGCATTATGACACCGATGACAACACCACCGGCTACATACCCACGCCGGCCCTGACGGTCAGCGGCCAGACCGGCGCGCTCACCGTCAACCAGAGCACCGTTTATCAGGGCGTCACCGTCACCGTCACCAGCGTCATGCAGGCGAAAACCTTCTCCGACGACAATAAAAGTCAGTATGCGCACACGAAATACGTCCTGCGCGTTTACCTGCATGTGCAGGCGCCCAAAGACCAGCAAGGGCCGCTGGGAATCGCTTTCGCCGACCTCTCGCGCCTGGTGCTCAGCGATGGTACGCAGCTTCGCTCCAACCTGGTGGAAATTTCGCCTGATATTCTGCCGGGGCAGGACGATACCGGCTTTATGGACTTCTGGGTACAGGAACCGCTTGATCTGGCTCAGCTCTCTCTTACTCTCAACGGCCAGACCATCGCCTTCCGCCACTAGTACCTCCTACCCCCTGCGCTTGACAGTCTGCGCCTGCGCTCTTACACTTACTCACAGTGAGCGGTTAGACGCTACGTAGGAGTGTTCAGGCGTGGAGGTCTCACGAGGAAGAATCGCAATGGAACGTAATGCAGGCCCGCAGGGAAAAGGGATTTTTGCACACAGGCATGGCTGGCGCTGTGTCTTTCTCGCTGGTCTGCTGATGGTTCTTCTGACGCCCCTGCTGATGTTTTCTTCTACTTCCGTGTATGCGGCTCCTCTTGCCTTTGACAAAAATGCCTTCACAGTCAGTCCGACGCGGGGACCGGTGGGCGCGGTGATCGTGGTCAGCGGAAGTGGTCTGTTTATCTCCGATGGGACGAAAGTGAGCCTGGGATATACCGTAGATGATAAGAACTGCACCATCGTCGGCGGGGGGCAAACGGGAGTCGCGCAGGATGGCGCGTTTCACGGCTGGTTTCGCTGGCCGACGGGCACCGGCACGGGAACCTTTGGCGTCTGCGCCACGGTTGGCTCGTTTACCTTTAAAGTAGGCAGTTATCAGGTGCTCTCGGCCAGCGTGGCGCGCATCGCAGTAGCGCCGACCGCGCCCCAGGCCGGCAAACAGGCCACCGTTTCCGGGTCGAACTTTTTGCCGGGTGGGGTCAGCGTGCGGCTGCTCTGGCGTTCGACCAGCGGCGGCAGCAGCACCGTTCTGGGCACAGCCGTAGCAAGTTCAAGCGGGCGCGTATCCTATACCTTTACCGTGCCGGCCCGTTCGAGCACAGGCAACTATACCCTGACTGCCACCGTGGGCAGCGGTTCGCCGCCCACGTTGAGCGCCTCAACCCCCTTTCACGTGGATGGCATTACCATCGTAGCTGTACCGACACCTACCGCGAATGCCAGTCCGACGACAGCCGCCACCGCGCCGGCGCAGGCATCCCCCACGGCGCAGAGTTCGGCAACGCCGCCAGTCACCACGGATAGCGGGCAGGCCAGCAAAACCGGGCTGTTTGTCTCGATAGCCCTCGGTGGGACGCTCATCATTTTGTTGTCCCTGGGCGCCGGCGTGTTCTTTGTGCGCAAGCAGCGCCGTCTGGCCGGGCTGAGCGATCCCGTCTC
>DASZXF010000020.1:0-3661 GCA_035546055.1 Ktedonobacteraceae bacterium | reverse complement strand
AGGAACTAACGACCTTTCTCCAGACCAAACTGCCAGAGTATATGGTGCCGTCCTCTTTCGTCCTCCTGGAGAAGCTCCCCCTGACGGCGAATGGCAAGGTTGATCGACGCTCTCTTCCCAAACCGGAGTGGCAGCCATCGGTTGCTGAGGCGCATACCTTTGTCGCGCCTGCTACGCCTCTTGAGCAGCACCTGGCGCGTATCTGGTGCGAGATCCTCAAGCTGGAGCGAGTTGGTCTGCACGATAACTTCTTCAGGCTTGGCGGACATTCGCTGCTGGCCACGCGCATTATGCTCAAAATACGTGATGAGTTCCAGGTCGAGCTTCCTCTGCGCGCTCTGTTTAATGCTCCGACCCTCGCGGAACTGGCTCAGGCCGTTGAAAAGGCTCTGCGGCAGGGAACGAGCCGGGAGATGCTGCCTGCGCTGCCCCGGATCGTGCCGGTCCCGGATCAGCGCTATCAGCCATTCCCGCTGACCGATCTACAGCAGGCCTATCTCCTGGGGCGAACCGATCTGTTTGCGCTGGGCAATGTCTCGACCCACCTCTACCTGGAATTTGAGAGCGAGCAGCTTGACCTGGAGCGTTTCACTCTTGCCTGGCAAAAGCTCATTCAGCGTCACGATATGCTGCGGGTGGTTATCCTCTCGAATGACCAGCAGCAAGTGCTTGAGCATGTTCCCCCCTACCAGATCGAGACGCTGGATCTGCGGGGGCGCGATCACCAGTATATTCAGGCTGAGCTTGAACGTATCCGGCAGCGTCTCTCGCACCAGGTTATCCAGGCCGACCGCTGGCCGCTCTTCGAGATTTGCGCGGCCAGATTGGATGAGCGGCGTACACGCCTGTTCATCAGTATCGATGCGCTGGCCTATGATTACGGGAGTTGGCGCATCCTCTATCGAGAGCTTGGCCTGCTCTATGAGAATCCTGATGCTCAGCTTGTTCCGCTCGAACTGACCTTCCGGGACTATATCCTGGCCGAAGCGGCGCTTGAGGAGACAGAACTCTACAAGCGGTCGCGCGATTACTGGTGGAAGCGCCTGCCAGATCTCTATCCTGCGCCGGAACTTCCGCTTGTTCAGAATGCCGCTACGCTCGCCAGGCCACAGTTTGTGCGTCGCGAGGCCCATCTCAGCCGAGAGGATTGGAGGCGTCTCAAGACGCTCTCTACGCAGGCGGGCGTTACGCCATCGGTTGTGTTATTGACCGCGCTGACGGAGGTCATGGCGGCCTGGAGTAAAAAGCCCCGCTTTACTATGAATGTGCCACGTATGCAGCGCTTGCCCCTTCATCCCCAGGTAAACGATGTCGTCGGCATATTCTCGTCGTTTATCCTGCTTGAGGTCGATTGCTCGCGCAACGAGACCTTTCAGCAGCGGGCCAGGCGTATTCAGGCTCAGCTCTGGGATGATATCAATCACCAGTATATCAATGGCATAAGCATTATTCGAGAGCTGATTCGTCTGCGCGGCGGCTTCTCCGGCCCTCTGATGCCGGTAGTATTCACCAGCACGCTTGTCTGGGATAAGACCCTGGAGAGCGATGAGACTGAGCAGCCGGGGATGCTGGAGAGCATTTTGCGGGAGATTCATAGTATCTCGCAGACGCCGCAGGTGTGGATCGATCAGCAGGTTTTTGAGCGCGGTGGCGAACTCTTCTTCAACTGGGACTCTATCGATGAGCTTTTCCCGGAGGGATTGCTCGATGATATGTTCGGCGCCTACTGCGGTCTGCTGCGCCATCTTTTGCAAGGACATACCTGGCTGGAGGAGATCCCGTGCCTGACTCCTGCCTCCCAACTGGCCCTGCGGGAGCAGATCAATGATAATGCCGCGCCGATCCCGGATGATCTGCTGCATGAACTCTTTGCGAAACAGGCGGCGGCTCGTCCTGAGCATCCAGCGATCATCACGCCTGAGATTGTGCTGACCTATCGTGAGCTTGCGGAGCGCGTTAATCGTCTGGCGCACTGGCTCAGGGCGGCTGGGGTGCGGTCGGACCAGCTTGTTGCTATTGTCATGAATAAGGGCTGGGAGCAGGTTGTGGCGGCCCAGGCCATCTTAACGGCTGGGGGAGCCTATGTGCCGTTTGATCCCTACCTGCCTCGTGAGCGCCTGCACGCCCTGCTTGAGCAGAGCCAGGTCGGCATTGTGCTGACCCAGTCCTGGCTGGAGAGCAGTCTCCCCTGGCCGGCAGCGTTAAAACTGCTGAGCGTCGATACGGAGGATCTCGCCTCCTGGCCCGCGACTTCCCTGCCGACGGTGCAGCACATGGATAATCTGGCGTATGTCATTTATACGTCCGGCTCTACTGGATCGCCGAAAGGTGTGATGATTGCTCACCGGGGAGTTGTCAATTGTATCACTCAAGCGAACGCTCGCTTTGCAATCGGCCCGGATGACCGTCTGCTGAGCCTCTCCAATCTGCACCACGACTTTTCGGTCTACGATGTTTTTGGTGTGCTGGCGGCGGGCGGTACGCTGGTGCTGCCTGAGCGAGGAGGCGAGAAGGATTCTGTCCACTGGGTTGATCTGGTTCAGCGCTACCAGGTAACGCTCTGGGCCGCCGTCCCGGCAATGATGGAGATGCTCCTGGAACAGGTCGCGGTCCCCACTGCTCAACAGGCTCACCCATTGCGGTCGCTGCGCCTGGTCTGGATGGGTGGGGATTGGATACCCCTCAGTATCCCGGAGCGCCTGCTGGCAAGCGTGCCTGGCATCCAGGTTGTGAGCCTGGGCGGGCCAACCGAGACCACCTTGTTTAATATCTGGTATCCCATTGAGCGGCTGGACCCCGCCTGGAAGAGTATTCCCTATGGTCGTCCACTTGCGAACACACGCTATTATGTGCTGAATGAACGGCTCCAGCAGTGTCCAACCTGGGTGGCGGGAGAACTCTATTGCGCTGGCGTTGGTCTTGCGAGAGGGTACCTGGGTGACGAGGAGCGCACACGGGCCAGGTTTATTCACCACCCGCAAACGGGGGAGCGGCTCTATCGCACAGGCGATTTGGGACGGTATCTCCCGGATGGGAATATTGAATTTCTGGGACGCGACGATTTCCAGGTCAAGATTCGCGGCTATCGCATCGAACTTGGCGAGATCGAAGCTGCTCTGGCGCAGCACGAGGGAGTACACACGGCTGTCGTCTCAACCTACAACGAAACGCAGCAGGCGAGTAATCTACGCCTCGTCGCGTATCTTGTTCCTGAGCCGCCACATGCTCCGACACCTGAGGAATTGCGGGCCTTCTTGAAAACGAAGTTGCCTGAGCATATGCTGCCGGCGCTGTTTATCAACCTGCCATCGCTGCCGCTGACATCGAGTGGCAAAATTGATCGGCGTGCCCTGCCCGCTCCTCAGGTGGAGGAAAGTGCTCATGAGAGGAGAGCATTTGTGGCCCCGCGCGACCCGGTTGAGGAGGTCGTGGCCGGTATCTGGGCCGACGTTTTTGGACACAAGCAGATCGGTGTCTACGATAACTTCTTTGATCTCGGCGGTCATTCAATGATGGCCACGAAAATTGTAGCTCGCCTGCGCGAGCTGTTCCAGGGGAAATTCTCCATCCGCACGCTTTTTGAGAAGCTCACCGTCGCCGGGGTGGCCGAAGCGCTACGCGCCCATGAAGAGATTGCTGGAAGCGTAGAAAAGATAGCTCG
>DASZXF010000019.1:0-4229 GCA_035546055.1 Ktedonobacteraceae bacterium | reverse complement strand
CATGCTCGCATTCGTCAACAGAGTCCAAAAAGAGGGGGGCGGGGCGCCACCAGCGCTTGAGGCCGCATCAGAAAAGTTGGGGAGGACTCATGTCATTCTTTCCCCTGGAGTGGAGAGGGGAAACGCGCCCCTGCGGCGCTGGAAAAGTGGGGATGACTGATACAGATGAGGGGTAACTGATGAAAAAGCGCGCTGCTCAGTTCAACTGTGCAGCGCGCCGGTTTTCTCGGCTGATGTTGAGTCAGGCTGTGGATAGAGTTAGAAGTAAGCCTGCTTGGTGTCAGCGTCGAAGAGGTGGATCTGGTTAGTATCTACCTGGAGGTTGACCTCCTGGCCGACATGGACCTGTGAGCGCGGATTGAGGCGAGCCTGGAGGGACTTGCCGGCCTGGTTGCTGGTCAGATAGACGAGCAGCTCGTTGCCCAGGTTTTCCACCACATCGACCGAGGCGGTGACGACCGAGTTATTCGATTCGCCGTTGAGCAGGGAGCGATCTTCCAGGTGCTCCGGGCGGATACCGAAGGTCAGGCGGCGGCCAGCGGCCTGGCGAGCCTGGGCGGCATATTTAGCAGGCACTTCGACTGTACCCAGACCTTCCAGGGCAATGGCTGTGCGGTCACCTTCGCTAATGACCTGCGCATCTTCAAAGAAGTTCATCGCCGGGGAGCCGATGAAGCCAGCCGTGAAGAGGTTAGCGGGATGGTCATAGAGTTCCTGTGGGGTGCCGAGCTGCTGAACCACGCCTTTATCAAGCACAGCAATGCGGCTGCCCATCGTCATAGCTTCGGTCTGGTCGTGCGTCACATAGATGAAGGTGGTCTGCACGCGCTGGTGGATTTTGATAATCTCAGCACGCATCTGCACGCGCAATTTGGCGTCCAGGTTCGAGAGCGGCTCGTCCATCAAGAAGACCTGTGCATCTTCGCGGGCAATGGCGCGACCGAGGGCTACGCGCTGGCGCTGGCCACCGGAAAGCTCTTTGGGTTTGCGTTTCAAATATTCTCTCAGGCCCAGGATATCAGCGGCCTCGTTCACACGTTTGTTGATCGTTTCTTTGGGAACATGGCGCAGCTTGAGACCGAAGGCGATGTTATCAAAGACTGTCATGTGAGGGTAGAGGGCGTAGTTCTGGAAGACCATAGCGATATTGCGATCTTTGGGATCGATACCGTTGACCACGCGATCACCGATGACGATTTCGCCGTCAGTCACATCTTCCAGACCTGCAATCATGCGCAGGCAGGTGCTTTTGCCGCAACCGGAGGGGCCGACCAGGACCAGGAATTCTTTGTCTGCAATGTCGAGGTTGATGTCGTGGACTACTTCAGTCTTGTTGAAGTTTTTGTAGACGTGGTTAAATTGGACGCGAGCCATTAAGGTCACTCCTTTTTGCTCTAGTAACAGGCTCTTTGTCTGGGCAACACCGCCGGGTGCAATGCAAAGGTTCCTTGCCTGCTACAACTATTCTTTCCGAGCTTTCGCTTAATGCTCTCTTTGCAACTGTCCGAGTCGTTTCGGCAGAAGGGAGTCAAAGGAGCCTCTTCACACCCATAAGCAAAAACGCCTCGCGGCACATATCCTGCGTTTTGCGAGACGATTGATCGGTGCTGATATGGAGTATAACATAGGCTCATCCAAAAATAAAGAGGCTTTTGGGGCTTTCACGGGGCCAATAGAGCGATTCCAGCTCAAAATGACTGAAAATACTGAGCGGCTGGCGAGAAAATGGTCCTGTTTCGCTCTTTCGCGCGTGGGAGTGATGCGCCATAATTTCTACAGACTGGCGGAGCCGAGGCAGGAAATTTCGACCTCCCAGCTTTGTCCGGCCTCCAGCAGTAGCGGCCAGACCAGGGTCAGGCAACTGCCCTGGTGATTGCGTTCAAAGCCCGCTTCGGAGCCGGTCACGGTTTCGATAGAGTAGCGCCAGAGGGTAGCCGCTTCGCTGAGAGAAAATTCGATGTGCTGCTGAAGCCAGGTGTTGCCGATCTGGATGGTATCGACGGCTTCAAGTTCGCCGGTACTGTCGAAGTGGCTGTTTTCCAGCGTATGGCCGGGTACGCGGTAATACGCCTGGTCATTGGAGCCGCCGCCGAGCAGGTGAATATTCCATTCACAGGCGAAGCGTGTTTGCAGGCGAACCTCGCTCTGGTTGCGGATAGTGTAGCGTACCAGCAGTTCTTCGCGTCCGTTGGGCACAAAGAGCGTTTTGGTCAGTTGAACGGCCTGTGGACTCAGCGCGCCGGGGCGCTGAACCTGTCCATCGCGGGTGAGCGTGGCCGTGACGCCCAGTCCGTCCTGCTGAACAGCCGCCTCGTAGGGTTGTTCTACAAAATCGCCCAGTTCTGCGTAGCTGGCCTGGATGAATTGCTCCAGGTCAGCGCCGGGGGCCAGGAAATGGTCGACCAGGCTGTGACGCCGATGCCGATCAACGATCAACAGGCGATCCAGGTCCGGTTCTTTGGTGCGCACCGTGGTATGCGGATTGGCGGCCTGTTCAGGCTGCTCTGCAAACGTCGGCTGCTCACCGTGGTCCTGTTTGCGGCGTTCGCGTTCGTACTCACGTAAGGTCTGGTGATAGCCCTCCTCGCGCCGCGTGACCACGCAGAGCAGATTATGCGCGCTGCGGCGCAGATCCCATTCAAAGAGCGTACCGCCGCGCTGCGGGTCCAGGTAGAGGTTTTGCTGATCGCCTTCGATGAGCAACTCGTCGCGGCTATCGCGGTCGAAATCGAGCAAATCGTAGGTTTGCCAGTGTTCTTCGCCGTGGATAGCCCGGTGCGCGGCATTTTCGGCCTTAATCAGGTGATGATAGATGGCCGAGCGCACATGGCCCATATAGACGCCGCCAAACAGGCCATGCCAGTAGGTATCATTTGATTGGGCTTTCCACAACTGGGTTAAGCCATGTTCCGCGCTCGCCCCGGCTTCATACACAGCGTCATGCACGCGCAGCATTTTTTTATGCTGATTATTGACCTCGGAATAGCGGACCAGGAAGTTGCGCCAGAAACCTCCACGCATAAACTGGAGTATTTCATGATCGTGTTCTGCCTGTAGTTTATGTAAAAGTTGACCGAAGGCGTATGACTTGTGGGGTGGCAGCACCCACTCGCTCATCTCGATATAGGACGAGGCAGGGATGTAGATGCGATCCAGGGCGGGATACGCGCGGGCATATTCGCCCAGCGGAGTTGTATGGAGCCAGGAGCGATTCTGTTCGAGCGCGCTAAAAAACTCCTCGATCCAGCCCGGCTGGCCATAGGAACCCCAGCACAGTTCGCGTGTGCCGGGCCAGCTTCCCAGCTTTTCGCCGTCGTCGCCCATGACCAGAATGCGCCTGCCGTCATAGGTGGCCAGGGAGCGCAAGAGGTCAATGGTTTCATACACAGGCCGCCAGGGCAGGTTATAGCGCAAGGCCTGGCTGGTGGCGAAGACTTTGAGCACAGGGCTTTGATCTTCGGTGGCGTAGTAGCCATAGAGGTCGCTGTCCGCCAGACCGGCGCTTTTCAAATGCACATCGTCCAGAATGGTCCATTCAATGCCAGCCTTGCGCAGCAGATGCGGCAGTCCCGGTTCCCAGACTCGCTCAGCCAGCCACATGCCGCTGACCTCCGCCCCGAATTGCTCCCGTATACACATGCTGAGCTTGCGAATCTGGCCGACTTTATCCTGATCGGGAATGGCGGGCAGAATCGGCTCATAATAGCCACCGCCGACCATCTCGACCTGATTGCGTCTGACCAGCGCCGCGATGCGTTGCAGGAAGTCCGGGTGGGCCTCGCCCAGCCAATCGAGCAGAGAGCCAGTGTAGTGCAAAGAGAGGCGCACGCGCGGATGGCGCTCCAGTGCCTCAAGCATAGGGAGGTACGCCGCCTCAAAGACTTGCTGAAAAACCCAGGGAAAGTTGCCAACCGGCTGATGATTATGAAGTAACAATCCGAGATGAATGCTTTTACCCTGCTCTATCGCCATATAACCCTCATTCAATCTGTGCGCCTGTAGTAGTGCTGGTTTTGTGTCCACTGCGTCTCTAACTATAACGCAAAAAAAGCTTCAGAGCAAGCCTTTTTCCTGCCTTTCGGCAGCTTCTCCAGGTCGCGTACAGTCCCACCATCAGTCCTCCCCCATTTTTTTGATATCAGTCCTCCCTCATTTTTTCAGCACCGCAAGGCGTGTTTCCCCTCCCCACTCAAGGGAAAGGATGAGGTTTGGCGAGCGCGCAGCGCTCG
>DASZXF010000018.1:0-8100 GCA_035546055.1 Ktedonobacteraceae bacterium | reverse complement strand
CTCAGATCTACCAGGACGTTGATCCTCAACTCCATCCCGTCGCCGCCTATTCCGTCGCCGCCCATCTCGTCAAACTGGAAAAAGAGGGCATCGTTGAGCGGGATGGTGAGAACTGGACCTTGAAAAAGGCATAAATTGCCGGTGTGCGTGGCAGGACCACCCACACCGGGCATTTTTGCCTGATACATGGCGCCTTTCAGTATCCGCAAGCGGATCGAATGCTATCGTAAACAGATCGCGCCCGCCCCGGACAGGGACATCCGAAGCGACCGCAAATAGTCGAGTGTTTTTGCCCTAGAGCGCTCCAGTATTAATCATCAGTCCGCCATCAATCACGTAGGTTGAGCCCGTCACGTAAGAGGCGGCATCCGAGGCCAGGTAGAGGGCCAGTTTGCCCACCTCGTCGGGCTGACCCATGCGAGCCAGGGGAATCTCCTTCAGCAAAGCTGCCATCTTTTCGGGATCGGCCTCGACATCAGCATCGATGGGCGTATGAATAGCGCCCGGCGCGATGTTATTCACGGTAATCTTATAGGGCGCCAGTTCAAGGGCAATCGTGCGCATCAGCATACGGACGCCGCCCTTGGCGCAACAGTAGGGCGCGTTTTTGGGCATGGCCAGATCCTCATGAACCGACGAAGTATTGATAATGCGCCCCTGAATTTTGCCCTTAATCATCGCGCGAGCGGCGGCCTGCGCGCAGAAAAACGGGCCTTTGAGATCGACATTCAGGACGCGATCAAACTGTTCCTCGCTCACATCCACGAAAGGACTGTGTATCTCCATCCCGGCGTTATTCACCATAATATCAATGCGTCCATAACGCTCAACCGCCTGCTGGACGAGTCCGACCGCTTGCTGATACTCTCCTACATTGGCCTGGATAATCGTTGCTCTTCCTCGCTTTTGTTCTATCGCGTGTAACACTTCTTCTGCTTTACCGCGAGCGTGGACATAGTTAATGACCACCGTCGCCCCGGCTTCGGCAAAACAGAGAGCAATTCCCCTGCCAATGCCGCTATCGGCGCCCGTAATCACAGCGATTTTCTGATCGAGCAATCCCATACGCTTCCTTCTTTCTTCCTCCGCGCTAAAGATACCTGCGGTTGGGGTGTGAAACGTTCAGATTCTTCAACATGCGAAGAACCTGTTAAAAACACGCTTGCTATCAGAAAAAGGTTACGCCAGCGGCGAATGGTTGAGCGCTATCCCCGGATAATCAGGCGCAGACCGGAGAGGCCGGCCAGGCCAAGCAGGAACCAGCCCGGTATCAACTGGTGAGCGCTGACCAGCAGGAAGATACCGCCAACCATCGTCACCGCCGAGAGAAGTACCCAGGAGAGGCCGCTGGTCCCTGAGCCATTGTTATGGCCATTGCCGTTGCCATTGCCGTTGCGCCGTCCTCGTCGTCTGCCTCTGCCATGCAGAGGAGCTTCGGGAGCCAGCCGCACCTCCAACTGACCCGTTTCCAGGCGAGTAATCAACTGGTCCAGGGCTTTGGGCAGCTTGAGCATCAGGCGTCCCATATCGAGCGCCTGGTTGGGCAGATTGCGCAGCATCTCGCCGATACCCCCGGCGTCCAGTCCCAGAAACGAGCGCGCATACGGGGTCGCCATATCAACAAAATTGAATTTCGGCTCCAGACCGGTTGCCACACCCACCAGGGTCGTAATCGCGCGCCCGGTAAAGGCGAACTGAGCGGGAATCTGGAAAGGTTGGCCGTAGAGCAGCTTGGAAATCTCGTCAGCCACTTCAGGGATATCCATCTCGCGTGCCTCGCCCAGCGTCATGCCATAATATTGCTCCATCATCAGAGACAGACCGCGCTCCAGCGCCATCAGATTGGCTCCCTCGCCAATAAAGCCCAGGCGGGAAAGCGCACCGACCAGCGCATGAGAATCGCGCAAAAGAAAGCTCAGGAAGAGATCTTTCATCGACTTCTTCATGCTTTTGGTCAGCGTGCCCACCATGCCGAAATCCACAAACGCGATAATCGGTCCGCTCCCGGCTGTTCCCGGTTTGACGAAGATATTACCCGGATGCGGATCAGCGTGAAAGAAGCCTTCCTCAAAGAACTGACGGAAATAAGCGCTGACCGTGCGATTGGCCACCTCCAGACGGTCCACTTTCGCGGCATCCAGCGCAGCGTAGTCATTAATCTTGATACCATCAACCCATTCCAGCACCAGCACGCGGCGCGAACTATACTCCTCGTAGATTTGAGGAATAAAGATGGTCGGATTGTCCTTGAACATCTCGCGGAAACGCCCGGCGTTGCTGGCCTCAGTCAGATAGTCAATCTCCTCGTAGACCGTGCGCCTGAACTCGCGATAGACCGCCATCAGGTCAATAAAGCCGCTGGTATCGACCAGGCGGTTAATGACGCGGATAACGAACTTGAGCGTACTGAGATCCATACCCACCAGTTGCTCGATGTGCGGGCGTTGAATCTTCACCGCCACCTGCTTGCCATTGGCAGCCAGCGTAGCCCTGTGAACCTGGCCGAGCGAAGCGGCAGCCGTGGCCTTGCGTTCCAGCACACTGAAAAGCTGCTCAACCGGTTTGCCCAGTTCATCCTCGATCACCGAAACCACGTGGCTGAATGGCTCCGGCGGCACCTCGTCCTGCAATGAGGCCAGCGCCGCCAGCGCCTGCTCAGGCAGCAGATCGGCGCGTGAACTGAGGAACTGACCCAGTTTAATCATCAACACACCCAGCTTCACCGCCGTCTGGCGATAAGCCACCAGCACCTTGACCAGCACCTCAACATTGGGATGCACATCGTAATTGCCCCGCTCGTGAGCACGAATCACCCGCCTGCGCTCACGATAAATAACCCAGAGTGTCCACAACAGCAGGCGAGCCACCCTGAAAAAACGTATCATTTGCGAAAATCTATTAATGCGCGTCTTTTTTCGCTCCATGTAAAACCTCTTGTTATATTGACATCCGGCGCCATCACATCATACGCCAGATACGATATATCGATATCTTACTATATACGTGACAAAGGAGGCTGAGGTTCTATGGATGGTGAGAAATTGGCCAGCTCTTTGTGACTGCTCGGTGTCTGCGGCACCTGGCAAGCGAGACATCTCCTGTTTTCTGCGCTGCCTCGCACCTGTTCTTCCTTTTTAGCGGGTGACATGTCTTGCCCCGGTATTGAACAATCGGGGATGATGTATGCGTATCTGCCGGCGGCGGGCAGCAAAAAGGTACCAACGATAGCGAATTCTGGCAAAGTTTCGCGAACAGAAAAGGGCTGCATAGATATTTGTGAGATATTTGCTAAAAGGTGTTAGAAACGGAAGGTCTCAAACGATATATATATTGGTAGAACGTACTCGATGTTGCAACTATTCTGGAAAATGAAACGTCGTTTATAGTGGGGGGTACGTCCAGTATAGCTGTTTTATGGGCGGCATGATGCTTACACAGACACACATCTGAGGGAACAGGTCGTTTTGTCTATTCTTGTGGTCTTTTCCAACAATAAAAAGGGTGAAGAGGGGTCTGCCTTTCGTTTTCTCATAGTGTCCGCAAGAATAGAAAAAGAAGAATAGAGCTATCAAGTGGCATGAGTGGTCTGGGAGGATCATCATTATTGGGTAGAGGTTTTTCTTTTCCGTCTGACAGATCAGACCAGTAAAAATGCTGATCCGTGGTTGGGGTAATGGTGGGTGAAGAGGAGTCCGGGGAAAAGAAAGGGTTATGTTAAAAATGTATGTGTTTATATCTGATCACCAAGGTAACGGAGGTGAACCTTGTCCAGCACACAGATGGACCTTTCTCCACTAGTTATTGATCGTAAACAAGATATCGCCTCCTGGCCTGAGGGAGACATAGAGCAGTTAGCGACCAGGGATAAGAATCGTTATCAAAAGCGCAAATCCGCGATTATAGAGTATTTTCAGAGCGATTTGTCGGTCGAGGAAATTTCTGCCACCCATCGTCTGTCTGCCGTTGATGTGCTGGAGGCGATGGCCCGGCGTTGTTGCATGCTTCACGAAGATGGACGGCCCTGGGGTTTTCGCGCCCTGGTGCCCGGCGCCAGGATCGTTGATGCCCGTTCCACGCTTCAGGTTTCGTCCGATACGTCTGAAAATGCGAATACCCCGATAGAAAATGAGCACGCGGAGCCGCCAGTTGAGCAGGAGGAACTGCAAACCCGGCAACTGGTCGGCAGCGCCAGCGGCAAAGCCGACACCGGCCAGCACCGGGCCATCGGCTCAAACGGGTTCGCCGTTTTGCCTGAGACTCCCCGGCCCGCTGACGAGGAACAGACCGCAGCGGTAGTGGTCAAGACTCGCATGGATTTTTCTGACGCTTTTCTCACGACCAGCCACGATGAGGTGGTCGTTGAAGAAGAGGTCGTTGAGGAAGAGATAGTCCAGGAGGAGTTTCCGCCCCTGGTGAGGGCGGACGCCGCAGCAGTTGACGTACCCCAGGAGGAGTTTCCGCCCCTGACGAGCGAGGAGACGCAACTGGAGACGGCTGCGATTGTCGTCGAGGAGGAGCAGGAGACCGGCCAGCTCGGTGATACAAAGGCCGTGGAGGATGCGCGAACCTCTGAAGACGAGGAAGTGGTCAGACAGGAGGAATTTCCAGGCACCACTGAAAACACGGATGTGCCTGCCGGCGCGGAAGAAGTTCCACAAGAAGAGTTTCCAGCGCTGACGAGCGAGAAAGAGGTCAAGCAGGAAGAGTTTCCGCCCCTGGCCAGCGATGATGCTGAGGCAACGCTGATCAGGAGCAAACCCGGGCAGGAAAGCTCTCCCGAAGTTGAAGAGGAAGTGAAGCAGGAAGAGTTTCTGGTATTGACCAGCGAGACAGAAACCGTTGTTGAAGAGGAGGTGAAGCAGGAGGAGTTCCCGGTCCTGGAAAATGCCGTGGAGGTGGTCGTTGAGGAAGAGGTGACACAGGAGGAGTTCCCGGCGCCGGTGAGCGAGCCGGAAACTGTAGTTGAAGAGGAAGTGCCACAGGAAGAATTCCCGGCGCTGAAGGGTGAAGTTGAAGAAGAGGGAGTCCGGGAAGAGTCTTCTGTGCTGACCAGCGAGACGGAGAAAGAGGAAGAGGAGGAGGTGAAGCAGGAAGAGTTCCCGGCGCTGACAGGCGCAGTGGTGGACGAGGAGGATGATTTCGGGGACGAGCCAACTGGCAAGCTGAGTGTGGTCAGGCCAGCACAGAGCAAAACGGAGGCCCAGGAAGAGGAGAAAGCTGGCGAGGAAGAGGATATAGAGCATCTGCCGACGACCGCCCTGGTGGCAGTGCAGTCCACGCCGGCTGAGGAACCACAGAAGGCTGAGCAGCGTGACGAGGAGGCGGAAGAGACGCTGGTTGCCGAGATGGATACCGTGGAAGTCGCGAAGGTCGTGGTTGAGGAGCGGCTCAACCGGGTCGCGGCCACTGAAACCATCAAGGTACCGGCGGCGATGCTGGAGGCGCTGGAGAAGGCCGATCAGGCCTTGCAGGCCAGGGAGCAGGAAACGACAGCCGCCAGCGACACGCAGGATGAGGACAAAACACTCGTAGCCAGTGCCCCGCTCGAAGATCACATGGCAACCACGCTTCCGGCTGTTTCAGAGCTGACGGAAACGCACATCAGCAGCGGACAGGCGCAGGCCGGAGAAGACATCGCGGCGGAGCCTACGCAAAGTCTGAATACCTCGCAGACAAAAAGCGGCAAGCTGGCGCAGGCGGAGTTGAAATCGCCCACCCAATCGCTGGCCGAAGATAGTCGTTTTCGCATCAGCGGCAAACAGGTCGCGATCAAGCATGCTGTACGCCGCCGCTGGGGCAAGCAGGGACGCCAGCAGAAGTACCGCCGCTGGGTGCGCATTGTGAGCGCGGCCATCGTTGTCACGCTGCTGGTCATGCTCCTGATTCCCCTGGGCGTGGGCCTGGTGGGCTATAACGCGTACACCAATATTAAGAGTGTCGCCGATGATGGCGTTCAGAATCTCCTGAGCCTCAACGATCTGCTGCCGAAAGATCACTCGGATATCCTGGGTGCTCTCAATGCGCAGAAGTTAGCGACCGGGAAGGCCAACTTGCAAAAGGCGCAGAACGACTTCCTGCAGTTGCAAGATATGGTCAATCGGCCCGATATCAAGACGCTCTTGCAGCAGTTCGCGCCGCAGTACAGCGACAAGCTTGACATGGCCCAGCGCCTGGTACAGGTAGCTCTGGATGTCACGCGCATGGGCCAGGAATTGATTGGCGTAGGGCAGATGGGCGCGACGATAATGCACAGTTCGGGATCGCTGCTCTCCAGCAACTCGACTACGCCTCTGCTGAGCGCCGATGATATCAATACCATCCAGGCTGCATTGGTACATGCGCAGTACTATATCGGAGATATCCAGACGCAGATGAGCGGGGTGGATATGAATCAGGTGCCTCTTGGCAGCGCGGCTGAAAAAGCCAAACTGTCCGGCTACCTGACGCAAATTCCCCAGATTCAGGATTACATCTCGCAGGCACAAACGCTGATCGGACCGGTGGCCTGGCTGCTGGGCGTGGGCCAGACGCGTCATCTGCTGGTGCAAACGCTGGATCGCGGCGAACTGCGCCCCAGCGGCGGCTTCGAGGGTCAGTACGGTTTGCTCACTCTGCAAAACGGACGGATGTCGCCCTTTTCATTGAGAGATGTCACTTTGATTGACTATGCCGGCAACGGCAACCAGATTGGAGCCACGCCGCCAGCCGGCTATAGCTGGATGAATTTTGGCAACTTTGGCGTGCGCGATGCCAATCTCTCGGCGGACTTCCCCACCACCGCGAAGATCGTCATGAACTACTTCCAGGCCGAGGGCGGTGGTCCGGTTGATGGCGTCATCCAGATCACGCCAGTCATCATCGAGCAATTCCTGGATCTCACCGGTAAGCTGGAGGTGAAAGATTACGGTGTAACCATCACTGCGCAGAATCTTGAGAATGAATTACACGCCTTTCAGCAAGATCCGCGCCTGATTCAGGAGCAGCAGCAGAAGACAGGCTCAGATACGAAATCGACGCGCAAAGCCTTTACCAATCTGGTGGGCACGCTGTTGATGGATCGCATCAAGCACCTGTCTCCTTCGCAAATGATGGACTTTGGCAAGATTTTGCTGAAAGATCTCAAATCGCGCGATTTGCAGATCTATCTGAACAACCCGGTTGCTGAACAGTGGTTGGCGCAGAATCAAGACGACGGCGCCATGCCTAAATACACCAATGGCATGGACGGCTTCATGGTTGTGCAGGCGAATATCAGTATCAGCAAAGCCGCGCAGTATGTGAAATCGACCTTCAAGGACAATGTGACGCTGGATGCCAGCGGCGGCGCGACCCACAATCTGACCATCACGCTCGATTACCAGCGCCATAATCGACCTATCTATGGCTACGAGGCCTACGCCGACTATCTGCGGGTCTACGCGCCCGCGAATGCGCGCCTTATCAGCGCCTATGGCTTCAACACGGGTTCTGTCCTCTGCACGCCGGGCAAGACAACAACGAAGCCAACGAACAGCAAGGGTAAGACCACTACTACCACCACTTCGTCGGGTGGCGCCGCGTACACCGATGCGGGTGTCGTGGTAAGCGGGTGTGGGCAATATTACCACTCCTTCCCTGATACCGGTGCTCGTTATTGTTCCAATGGGGATTACCGGCTGGGCTATGATGGCATGGTTGCTCGCCCCTGGGTGTACCAGAACCTGGGCGGTCCTACGTCAAAGACGAGCGACCTTTCCGGTTACGCCATGTGGGGTGGAATGACGCTGACGCCGCAGGACTGTGTTAGCACAATCTCACTCTCCTGGTATGTTCCGCATATCGTGCAGAACAAAGCCGGGCAGCCGCCGTATCAGATGACCGTTGGCCACCAGGCCGGCTGGCCTGTCACCGCGCAGGTCTCTATCAACGCCAGCGCCTTGAAGAAAAACATCAAGGATGTGAAATACAAGCAGACCATCACGGTTGATACCCTGGTCGGCCTGGCTCCCCTGCCCGATCCCAAGCAGCCGCAAAATCCGGGTAGTGGTACTCCCACCCCGGCAGTCACGGCCACCTCAACGCCGAAGAAACCATAGATGGTTTATCGTCGATAAAAAGCGA
>DASZXF010000017.1:0-4482 GCA_035546055.1 Ktedonobacteraceae bacterium | reverse complement strand
GGTTTCTCACAAGTCAAGCAAAGGCCATCACCAGCGAGGGTGCAGGGAGCGCAGCGTCCCTGCCGGGTGCGGGTGTCCCGCATCTTTCTCTCCTCTTGCTTCTCGCCGCCGTCGGTGGCAAACGACTTTTGAGAAACCCTGCCCATCTGGTCAGAACGATTTGACGGTTGGGGACAAAGTGGTTATAATCGGGTGAGTGCGCCCCTGGTGAAAAAATACTTGAGCTTTGCGGTTTATTCGTCTATCCTCGTCCAGGGTAGGAGCGGTCTGGTTGCTATGGCATCTCGATCCACTTGAGGAGATTGAAAAGAGGATACTGAAAGACGCGCTGACATTTTGAGGAAAAAGACAGATGCCCAAATTATATGGCTGGGTGCGTGAGGTCGTGCCAGAGAGTCCCGCTGATCTGGCGGGCATTCAGCCAGGTGATCTCATTCGTACTATTAATGGCCACCTGATCCGCGACCTGGTAGACTACCGCTTTTACGTGGCCGATGAGGATCTCACGATTGGCTTTGAGCGCCAGCAGACCGCGCACGAAGTTCGTATCAGCAAAACCTATGACGAGAGCCTGGGTGTGCTTTTCGGCGAGGAGCCGGCGCCTTTTATTCGCCAGTGCGCGAATAAGTGTGTTTTCTGCTTTATTAAGGGTTTGCCGGAGCGCTTCGCGCCTGTGTCGGGACTGGAACACGGTATGCGCGCCTCGCTTTACATTAAGGACGACGATTTCCGCTATTCGTTCCTCTTCGGTAATTTTATTACCCTGACCAATCTCAAAGAGCTGGACTGGCAACGCCTGGATGAGCAAAAGCTGAGTCCGCTCTATGTCTCGGTTCACACGACTGACCCGGAGCTGAGGCGCAAAATGGTCGATGGACCGCGCGCGGGTGAGATTATCGCCCACATCAAGCGCCTGGGCGAGATTGGCATTACCTGCCATACGCAGCTGGTGATTCTGCCCACGATTAACGATGGTGAGCAGCTTGAGCGCAGCATTCGCGATCTCACCGAGTTGCGTCCGCTGATTGAATCCATCTCGGTCGTGCCAATCGGTCTGACCCGCTACAACAACATGATCAAGGTCGGCGAATTGCCGCCGCTGCGTCATTTTACGCGCGACGAGGCCAACGCGGTCATCGACCAGGTCGAAGTTCACCAGCGCCGCTTCGAGGCCGAAAATCCGGATGGCTATCCCTTCGTCTACCTCTCCGACGAGTGGTACTATCTGACCGAGCGCGCTTTCCCGCCCGCGCGCCACTACGGCACCTACGCGCAGATTGAAAACGGCGTGGGCATGACGCGCTATCTGATCGAGCAATGGAAAGCCGGGCAGCGCCGTCTGCCGCGCAAAATGCCAGCTCCGCGCAAAGTCACCCTGATTACCAGCACGATGGCCCGCCCGGTCATCGAGGGTTTCGCCGAGGATCTGCGCCAGATTCCCGATCTCCAGGTACAGGTGGTGCCAGTCATCAATCGCTTTTTCGGACCCGAAGTCACCGTGGCGGGTTTGCTCTGCGGCCAGGATGTGCTCAGCACTATTGGAGAACTGGATGATCCCGGTGACCTGATCCTGTTGCCGCGCGTCATGCTGGACAATGAGGGCAAGCGCTTCCTGGACGATATCACCATCGAAGAATTCCAGGCCAGGCTGCCCACGCGCGCCGAATTCGTGCGTAACGCCCCCGAAACCGTCCACGCCCTGCGCAGCCTGGCCGAAATGAATCAAGCGCTGAAAGTCATTTAAAAGCGCGCACGCTGTCTGCCGACGACGCCACCCAGCGTGCCCACCAGTGCCCCGTAGAGCGCGAAGGTCAGGAAAATTCTGACCACCGGCGAGGCCAGCGGCGCTACAAAGGTCAGATCAATCGGCACGATGAACAGCCGGGGATTGATAATCAGGCCCATATGCAGCAGCGAGCCAAGCAGATAAAAGCCAAAAATCACCGTCGCCACGCTGAAAACACCCGTCAGCGCCCCGGCCAGCGACCCGGCGAAGAGATTGCCCGTCCTGCGCGCCGCCTGGTAGCCCGCGTACAGATACGCCAGTAGCAGCAGGATCGGCGACAGCCGGCCCAGGACAGAGCCCAGCGGTCCCGGAGCCAGGACAAATAGCAGAATCAGCGCCATCTCGCTCACTCCCACGGCGATCCCCGTCACCAGTCCATACACCAAAGAAATCTGTAGCGGCCTTTGATTTGTCTGTGCCATGATTTTTTTCTCCAGTATAGTAAAAAGTTTTCTCTTTGCTTATACGAGCACTACTCGCTAAAATACTCTCCGTGCGTATTTCACCTTGATTCGGTCCTGGTATAATATACGCCTGAAGGACAGGCAGGGTTGCGAGGTCGCGAGAAGACGCCGGAGAACGCCACCCTTCCCTTCTCGCGCCGCCGACGGTTGTCCCGGCTCACCGGCGATGTCCCCCCACGGCTCAACAAAATGAACCGCATCCTCCAGGTTGGGCAGCATCTTTTCGCAAAAAGATGAGCCTCGCCCCCAAAACTCCAGAAGAAAATGGAAGCAGGCGAGCGCCGATTTTTTCGTTCTTAAAAAGAATGATATACAATGGGAGAGAGAAACATGAGTAGAGTACGAACATAGGTCAAAATGAGTATCAGTTAAAGGAGAAGCGTATGTGTGGTCGCTACACATTAATTACGAATATTGACAGGATCGCGGAGGCTTTTGGCGTGGCGCCGACACTGGAGGCGCAGCCGCGTTATAACATCGCGCCGACGCAGGAGATTGTCACGATTGTCAATAACGGCAATCCGCACCTGAGTCTGCTGCGCTGGGGACTGATTCCGGCCTGGGCGAAGGATGAGAGCATCGGATCGCGCATGATTAACGCCAGGGCGGAGACGCTGGCGGAGAAGCCGAGTTTTCGCAACCTGCTGCGCAGTCGGCGCTGCCTGGTAGTGGCGGACGGTTTTTACGAGTGGCAGGGCGAGGGCAAGAACAAAACGCCCATGTACATCACGCTGCAAGACGGCCAGCCCTTCGCCTTCGCGGGTCTGTGGGATCGCTGGAAAGACCCCGACGGGCAGGAGATTCACAGTTGCACCATTATCACCACCGAGCCAAACGAGTTGATGGCCCCCATTCACAACCGCATGCCGGCTATCCTGCGTCCTAAAGCCTATGAAGACTGGCTGAATCCCCAGTTGCGCGACGACAACGTACTGACCCATCTGCTCAAGCCCTATCCTTCCGAGCTGATGACCGCCCGCGCCGTTTCAAAGCTGGTCAACAATCCTCGCAATGATTCAGCGGTCCTTCTGGCGTAATCCGCAAAATGAAGTATGGTGATAATGAATAACTCCTGCTCCTGGCAAAAAGGTCGACTCGTTCCAATAGCGTATTCTCATTTTTACCAGGGGCAGGAAAGAGCATGACTACCCTGGCGGGCTGATCAGCGTCAGGTGATATAATGGGCGGCGGATAGTGTTGATTAGTATCGGATAGTACTGATTAGCATTGAATAGTGTTGCTTAGCAATAGCAAAGGAGTCATGCTTCATGGTCATAGCCCCAGGGACAACCCTCGCGGACTATCTGGTGCCCGCGCGCGAGTCGCGCACGTTGAATTTTTTCCGTAATCTGGCTCTTATTATCAGTTTTAGTCTTTTCACGGCTCTGTGCGCGCAAATTGCTTTCCCGCTCTGGGGTACGCCAGTGCCGATTACCCTGCAAACACTGGCTGTACTGTTGACCGGCGCGGCGCTGGGCAGCAAGCGCGGCGCGCTGGCGATGCTGCTGTACATGGGTCTGGGCAGCGTGGGTCTGCCTTTCTTCGCAGGTGGCTCCAGCGGCTTTCCTCTCTTCACCGGCGGCTATTTGATCGGCTTTGTCGTCGCGGCCTTTGTGGTTGGCTGGCTCTGTGAGCGAGGTCTGGACCGTAGTCTGCTGACCTCGGCCATCGCCATGGTGCCCGGTTCGGTGCTCATCTACCTGATCGGCGCGACCTGGCTCGGCTTTGCGCTGCACGTTACCGCCTCTGTGGCCTTCGCGGAGGGCGTGGCCCCGTTCATCATCGGCGATCTGCTCAAGCTGGTCGTGGCGACGTTGCTCTTGCCCCTGGCCTGGGCGCTGATCCGCCGCGTCTACCAGAAGCGCTCGTAACCGCGCCATAAGCGCAATCCCACTTTCCCCAGAAGGGAAAGAGGAAAGCAGAACGGTGGATACATTCGCCGTTCTGCTTTCCTCTTTTTAAATGAAGTATCGCACCTCATACCTGGATTTTCTCATCCCTGGCGCGTTATGATAGAAGTATGGCAACGATTTATTCGGCTATCCCTGTATCTGGATAGCCCGCCCGTAAATTGCCTGGGGACCGACCCAACCATTGATGCCTCCGCGATTGTTGCCGATCAGAAAACGCTTCTGGTCAATCGCCTTAATCAGGTGCAGATAGACGTGCCCCTTGACCTGCACCAGCACAATATCGCCCACCTTGAGCTGTTCTGGAGCGCAGGGCTGGAGC
>DASZXF010000016.1:0-3028 GCA_035546055.1 Ktedonobacteraceae bacterium | reverse complement strand
CCCCTGGCTGGATAGCGCCTTCATCTATTCAGCGGCGAGCAGGCGCAGACGTTCGCGATTCAGCACCACAGCTCGTCCCTGGCGCATTTCGATGGCCCCGGTACCCTCCAGTTCTTTGAGAGAGCGTCCCACGACCTCGCGAGCGGTGCCGACCAGGGACGCCATTTCCTGCTGGGTCAGGTGATGGGCCTGCGGAGTAGCCTGAGCCGCCTCGTCCTGTTCAAGCAACATTCTGGCGATGCGCGCAGTGACGTGGCGCAGGGACAGATCTTCGACCAGTCCCACCAGATGGCGCAGGGCTCCGGTGAGCGTCTGCACCACCGCTTCGGCCACGGCGGGCTGGCTCAGGATCAGGGCGCGCAGTTCCGCGCGCTGGATAGCATAGACCACGCTCGCCTCCATGGCTGCCGCGCTGGCGGGATTGGGACCGCCATCCAGCGCGGGCACATCGTTAAAGGTATGGCCCGGCGCGATCAGGCGCAGCACCTGCTCCTTGCCACTTGGCGCTGTCTTGAAAACCTTGACCAGTCCAGAGTGGACATAGTGCAGGGCACCTCCCAGTTCGCCCTCCAGGAGAATCAGCGCGCCCCGCTCGTAATAATGCTCTCTGGTCACGGCGATGACGCGCGCGAGGTTTTCGTCGTCCAGGCGGGCAAATAAGGGAATGCGGCGCAGTGCCTCTGCTTCAATTGCCATAGCTAGCCTCCTTCGGTGTGGTTCCAAAAATACCATAGCAAACCACGCTCGCCAACGTCAATCCTCCCCAGGGATAGAGTTTCTCACAAGTCAAGCCAAGGCCATCACCAGCGAGGGTGCAGGGAGCGCAGCGTCCCTGCCGGGTGCGGGTGTCCCGCATCTTTCTCTCCTCTTGCTTCTCGCCGCCGTCGGTGGCAAACGACTTGTGAGAAACCCTGTCCCCAGGGATAGAGCTGGCAGATGAAGAGGTGAGAGGTAACATTCCTGAGAACCAGAACGTGTCACAGGTGGGCGCTTATCTGTGAACTCAGCTCTGGCTGATTTCCCATTGACCCGAACTCA
Source organism: Ktedonobacteraceae bacterium (assembly GCA_035546055.1). Taxonomy (GTDB): domain Bacteria; phylum Chloroflexota; class Ktedonobacteria; order Ktedonobacterales; family Ktedonobacteraceae; genus Paraktedonobacter. The sequence goes on along the minus strand of DASZXF010000016.1, from coordinate 1,990 downwards.
TGACACAGAGTACATTTCTCCTGGCGTAGCAGGAGTGAGCAATCCAGCGATGAATTACATCCTTGAAGAACAGCAGCATAGGCAAAAATATGATCGGTTCTTTCTCGCTCTGGAGCGACTGCTAAAACTGGAGACAGCCGAAGTCAAAACAGCTTTAGATGAAGCAACCCGGCTGATGGCCGAGATGTTGATGGCCGAGCAGGTTGACATCTTTCTTCATGACCCACAGGCAGCGGCACTGGTCGCAGTCGGTCCCGGCGAGACGGCTTCTGGCAAGCGTCTGCGCACCCTGGGGATGAATCGCCTGTCGCTTCTGCACGGCGGTTATCCGGTGAAGGCGTTTTTAAACGGCGGCTGCGCGTTGACGGGACACCTGGAGCGGGAGCCAGATCATCTTGTCAGCATGACCAACGCCGATGGCCTGCATATTCGCTCCGAAATAGTGGTCGCCCTGGAGGTAAACGGCGAGCGACAGGGCGTCCTGGTGGCCTCTTCCAGCGCCCCTGATTTTTTCTCAGAGGAAGACCTGCATTTTCTGGAAGCCGTGGCCCGCTGGATCGGCATTATCATTCACCGCGCGGAACTCATCGAGCAGGTGAGCCATGGAGAGGTCCAGCCGTGTCTGGCGTTGCATCTTCTCCTGGGCAAGTCATCCTCCTCCTCTCGTAAAATTCTCGCGGGCGAGATCGTGCTTGACCTGGAGGCCCGGCAGGCCTGGCGCAATGGCCATCTCCTGCCCCTGACCCGGCGGGAATACAGTCTGCTCGAAGTGCTCGCGCGCAACGCCGGACAGGTCGTGACCAGAGAATGCATCTTTGAACGTGTCTGGAGCTACGACAGCGAAACCAGCCTGGAGATCGTCAAGGTCTATATGAATCACCTGCGCGCCAAGCTCAACGCGGGCGGCGGGGAAGAACTGATTCATACGCTGCGCGGAGTTGGCTATATGCTGAAAGCCTGAACATTCTCAAATGGCTCCGCAGGCCGTGCCACTGGAACGATAAGGCATCTCATTGCCGGCTGCGGACACTTCGTATAATAGTTGTATGTGAGCCGCCCCTGATTTTTGTCATCAGGGGAAGCAAGGAAGCGCTTATCTGGCACGGAAAACACCACAGGTAAGGTATAGAGAGGTAGAAATGGATGTAAAAGCGAGCCGGCTGTCCGTTTTGCAAGAACTGACCCTGAATTTTCTGTGGTTTCCGATGAATGCGCTGAACGGCGCCCTGCTGCCGGTGGTGGTGCCGACCCAGCTTTTGCTCTTTGTCCCTTCGGCGCGGGTGGGGGACGCGGCCCAGGGAACATTTCTGGGCTGGCTGACCGCCGTGGCGTCTTTTGTCGCGCTGCTCATGCCGCCGCTGGTCGGCACCTTCTCCGACCACACGCCCGGCAGGTTGGGCCGCCGCCATCCCTATATTATCGCGGGCGTGGTGCTCCTGGTCCTGAGCACGCCGCTGCTGGTGATATCCGCCAATATCATTATGTTTCTGATCGGCCTCTCCCTGCTGCACGTCGGGGCCAATACCATGATGCCCGCGTACCAGAGCCTGGTCCCGGATCACGTGCCGGAACGGCGCCGGGGCGAAGCTTCCGGCTATGTGGGTTCGCTGACTATTCTGGGCAATATGGTCAGCCTGGGTCTGGCCGCCTATCTGTTTGGTGAGGTCAGCCAGGATTCCAGTCATCCCGATGTCATTCGCCATAATGCGGGCATTTTCTACATTGTGGTGGCCGGTCTGATGGTTGTCGGCGTCCTGATCACGGTCTTAGGTGTGCGCCCGATACCCTATACGCCTCCGCCGCAGACGCGCCCTGCTCACCAGGAGCCGCGCGGGAAGCGCTTCAAGCACTGGCTGATCCATAACTGGGTCGAGCCCTGGCGCAAACATAACTTTACCATTGTTTTCCTGACGCGCGCTTCTATCATGCTGGCGCTCTCCATCTTCATGACTTTTATCGAATACTACTTCGCGCACGTCCAGAATGTCGC
>DASZXF010000015.1:0-8663 GCA_035546055.1 Ktedonobacteraceae bacterium | reverse complement strand
TCATCAGCCCCAACCGCCAGTTTTTCCACCGGCGGAAGCTCTAAGGTGGTGGAAGGCATACACTGGTCTCCTTTCGCGTGTGTCGAAACGAGGTAAAGCGTTGCTGATTCTACGAGAAAAGCCGCTCAGATGAGATAAAATGAAGAGCAGCACTATAATTCAGAGTGTAGCCACTGAATAGCGTTATTGTCACCCCCCACATGAGGGGAGTTTATATCGGGAGAATTAGCGTACCGCTGGCAACAGGTCGTCAAAGCCCTTTTAGAGCGCTTTCACTTGACAGGAAAAGAGTTTCCAGTTATATTTGATTTATAGTGCTTCATAGTGATTTCGCAAAGTATCGTAAAACGAAAATATGCGATCATGCCTCTCTGGTTGCCGGCTCAAGCCTGGATGCACAGGCCATAGGGATGCGTGGAACATACAGCCTGGCTTTCTCTGGTGATCTCCCGCATCGGCCTTGCGATCATAATTATCAACGGTGAGGACAGCAGATGATTGACACGTACTCATGGGTGTATGATGATTTCCTCATGTATCGGATCAATGCTGAAGTGCAGATTATTCCGCTCGAAAGTAAGAAATGGTGGAACTGGCTGAATACCAGTAATATAGATGGATTCAATTATACGAGCCGATGGGGCGTGTTTAGCGCGCAGCGTACCAGGAAGGGAGCAAGTTGCTGCTGGTATGCGTATGTGAGGGATCGGCAGGTGCTTTCCAGGAGATATTTAGGCCACTGCATGGATCTGACTATTGGCCATCTGCGCCGGAATGCGGCCATTCTGAGAAAAAATAGCTCCTCTCGTCCTCCCTGCCTGTTTTCAGCCGGGGAAAGTGGCGAGTTGCTTGATGTGCGCAGTCTGGTTGAGCCACCGGCGCCGTGCAGGGTGGAAGCGCAGTCTCTGGCCTGTGCTTTTAGTTTGCGTGAAACGGAGGTCATCCAGTTTGTCGCGGATGGTCTATCCACCAGTGAGATCGCGATCAGGATGGGCATTGGAGCAAGCACAGTGCGCTGGTATTTAAAAAACATCTATCTCAAGCTGCATGTGCATAATCGGGTCCAACTGGCCTTATGGGCGAAAGAGCAGCCCTCAAGAGAAAAGGAAGGAAAGCATCTATGACAACTTCGCGCACGACCTCGCGGGAGTCTGCTCAGGTGGCCTCGACGCTGGGTATGGTGGCGCCAGGACTGCGCCAGATTGGCCAGGTCTGGCGCCTGTTTATTTTACTGGCTCTGGGATTGGTGGCTGCGGTGGTTCTGGCGTGTGCTCTGCCGCTGTTTACGCTGGTCAGCACGACTGCCAGTGTACGCAATGCATTTAATAATGGGCTGTACGATCCTACCTCGGCGGTGCAGTTGAATGATCAGGTGGCTTCTGCCGCCGAGTTGGAGCAGATTGCTGCTGTACTGCGTCAGGATTATCAACAGCAGGCGGGGATATTTTTCTCTGCTCCGCCGACGCTTGCGCTGCAAATTCCTTTTTCTCCGATCTGGCAGAACGATCAGCAGATTGCCGGTCAGCGCATGGAACTCCACGGGTACGATATTGCGCATATAGCATCTCATCTGCCGCTTTTGCAGGGCCGGTTGCCTCGCGAGGATGGTGAGACGTTAGAGGTTGCGCTGTCTACCTCGAATGCTCAGCATTTGCAGGCGCATCCTGGCTCTACTTACACGGTTTTTGTCTACAATCCCGCAGGTGGGCAGCCGATACCTCTGCGGCTTGTCGTGGTTGGGATCTTTCAGGAGGTTTCGTCTTTTGATCTGTTCTGGCATGGCGATTCGTTTCTCTCATACTATGATCCGCAAACGACGACGACCTATGACCATGCGATTATCTCCAATGACGCGCTCTTGCATCTGTATGAGCGCTGGCAGCAGGCCAATGGAGGCCAGCCCATTCATTTTGTGACCCACATGAATGCCTATTTTCCCCTGACGCTGGCGGCGGTGAACAGTACCAATCTGGATGAACTGGGCCAGCGTTTGCGAGTGCTTTCGCCCACGCTGTTGACGCAGTTGAAGGCCTATCATATCGATGATTTCCAGGTGACGAATGCCGATCTGCAAACGCTGATGGGCGCGGCCAGGGATCAGACCTCGATTGTGCAGGTGCCTGTCCTCCTGTTGCTGGCCTTGATGTTGTTGCTGATTCTCTTTTTTACCCAGATTATGGCCGAATTGCTGGTGACGCGCCAGGCGGCGGCGGTGGTGCTTTTTCGCACACGTGGCGCGACCCTGCCCCAGGTTTTTCTGACCTTTGTCACGCAAGGACTGTTGCTGGGTTTGCTCACGTTGCTGGTGAGTCCGCTGGTGCTGGCGCTGGTGATACGTTTCCCGATGCAACTGGTGCTGCCTGCGGCGGATCGGCAAGCCTTGAATGTTTTGCCGGGGACGCCGTGGGAGATGGCTCGTCAACTGGGCTGGTATCCCTATGCGCTGGTGCTGGTTGCCGTGGGGGCAATGTGCGCGGCCATCTGGCGCACGCTGGGGAGCAGTACGCTGGGACGCGGCGCCACTCTGGCAAGCCGGCCTTTCTGGCAGCGCTTCTACCTTGATCTGGCCTTGCTTGTGCTGGGAGGGCTATTCGCCGGGGTCTACAACTACCTGGCCTCGACTGGCATTATTGATGCGCAACTACAGATCTTGTTGAGCGGACCCTGCGAACTGGTGGCGGCTGTGATGCTCTGCCTGGGCGGTATTCTGCTCTGTCTGCGCGGTTTCCCCTGGCTGATTCGCTGGGGCGCGAAAGCTGCTGCCCGGCGGCGTGGCCTTTTGCCAATGCTCCCGCTGGTGCAACTGGCCCGCGCGCCCCGTCAGAGTATCCGCAGCGCGCTTCTGCTGGCCGTGACGATTGCCTTTGCTTTCTTTGCCCTGGTGTTTAGCGCTACCCAGGAGCAGCGCGTGCCTGACCTGGCGCACTACCGCGTCGGCGCGGACTTCAGCGGACGGATGGAGCAGGCGCCTCTGCCGACCATCTCTGTGCCTGATGGCCAGTTCGTTAAAACTTATGTTGATACCAATCAATTCGTTGTCCGGCAAACTACGTCCCAGGCCAGCTATCAGCATATCGCGGGCGTCCTCTCGGCCTCGGCGGGCTATAACGGTCAGCACTTTTTTCTGCATATGAGCGGGGCGCTGAACGTTGTAGCGATTGATCCGGCCAGCTTCCCTGGCTCGGTCATCTGGTCGCAGAATGAAGATCCGCAGAACATCCAGTTGATCTCCCAACTGGCCAGGGCGCGTGATCTGTTCAGCAGCAAGCGGCCCAACGCGCAGATGCCAGCGCTGCCGGCTTTGATCGACTTCCAGACCGCCCAGGCCATGCATCTCGCGCCTGGCCAGTCCTTTACCCTCTCTGAAGATGGTGGCAAGTTTCAACTGGTGGTGATCGGTGTGCTTGCCCATATTCCTTCTCTGAATGACGCGCTTGCGCCCGCGAATGGCGGAGATGCAGGTATTCTGGTCGATTATGCCAGCTTTGTCTACGCCTATGAGCGCTTTTTGCCCGGCAGCAGTTTCAATCTGAATCCTAACGCCGTCTGGCTGCATACTCGCCAGGACGCGGCCTCAATCTCTACGGTGCGGCGCACGCTGGCGGATGGCGCGCTGGCCCTCAATAATGTCTATGATGCTCCGGGCTTGATGCAGGTGCTTAAACTCGATCCGCTGGCCCTGGATCTCCAGTTCGCGCTCTGGCTGGGTGTGAGTATCGCGCTGCTGCTGGCCTTGATCGGCTATCTAACCTCGCTCTGGCTGGCCGTGAAAACGCGCTTGCAGAGTCTGGCCGCCTTACGCGCGCTGGGGGCGTCGCCAACGCAGTTGCTCTGGCTGCTCGGTTGCGAACAGGGCGTTATTGCCGCTTTCGCTATCGTGGTGGGCGTCGGCTGCGGATTTGTCTTCACCAGCCTGGCCTTGCCCAGCCTGATTTTCTCCGGCACAGCCCAGACCGGTGTGGCCGGCAATGCCGCTGTCAATTTAATCTATCAACTCCAGTTTTCGCCGCCGCTGCAGGTGGTGATTCCTGGTTCGCTGCTGCTCGGTCTGGCCGCGCTGGTAGCTCTTTGCCTGCTTGCTCTGGGCCTTGCCACGTATACAGCCGCGCGTCCCTCACTGGCGCAGACCTTGCGCGTAGAGGAATATGTGGATGAAGTGCCGCTATTCGTGGCCAGCACCCATAAGACCAGGGAGCGCCCGGCGCATTCCAGGAGCGCGCCGGGGACGGCAACCGGGCGCGGACGCCTGTCTGCAGGTCTTTCCGCTCGCGCGCTTTCGCCTGTGCGCAGTGTATGGGGCTACCTCGTGCTCACCGGCCTGGGCATTGTCATTCCGCTGGTCCTGGTCTGCGTGGTGCCGCTTTTCTCTCAGGTCGCCGCTACCTCCGGGATGCGCGATTTGCTGGCCCGGCCATCCAATCAGTACGCCTCTGTCTCGAACGATCTGTCCAGCGCGTATGACCAGTATGGCCCGACCTTTGATCCCGTGGCGCAGATCAACAAAGTCACCGGGCAACTTGACACCGCGCTGCGCAGGGATAGCCAGCCTTTTTTCCATGATCCGGCGGTGATCAAGCTGCTTGGATCAGCCAGCGCCAGTTCGCAAAAGCAGCCTGCCGCTCCTGGTCTGAGCTTTGTGGGCCTTTCGAGCAGCGCCCTGGCCGCGCATATCCATCTCATCCAGGGCCATATTCCCCGGCCAGCGCCAGTTCTGCAAATCGGGCTGACGCCTGAGATCGCTGCTCGCCTGCATCTCACTCCGGGGGAAATCGTCACGCCGCAGATGGGCTATCCTTTTGCTATGCAACTGGTGGCCCTTTTTCAGCCACTTTCGGGCCACGATCCCTTTATTCCGCTGATGACGAGTCCGGCCCAGGGTGCTCCCTCGGTGGATGTGCTGGTTTCCAGCGAAGGGCTGCTGCAACTGAGCGCGAGCCTGCCTCACAGCGCTCAGCGGACGCTTTCGTTGAGCGAGGTAGACTGGTACTATCCCATCAATCGCGATCAGCTCAGCATCGATCAGCTTGACTCCATGCTCTCGACCTTCTCTCTCCTGGCTCAGAACGGCGTCGTCTCTTCCTATAATCTGCCAATCGCCGCGCTGACGCAGTATCAGAGTAGCGTGCAGATTGCCCAGGTGCCTGTGCTGACGACCTCGCTGCTGATTATCGGCATTATTCTGCTCTTTCTGGGCTTTATGGCCGATCTGCTGGTTGAGCAGGAGGCCGGCACGATTGCCCTGTTGCGCAGTCGGGGCGCCACGCGCGGCCAGATCTTTCAGGCCTTTCTCAAACGTCTGCTGCTGCTCTGTGCCATCAGCGCTCTGTTCGGTTTGCTGCTGGTCATCCCGGCGGTAGTTGGACTGGCTCACCTGGTTCTCTCAAGCCAGGATCAGGGCGCGCTCAATCTTGTGCTGGATCAGCCAGCGCTGTCCCTGGTCCACCTCTATCCTTATGTGCTGGGCTGCCTGGCGGTTTTGCTGGGAGCGCTGAGCCTGGCGCTGTACAGAGCGATTGGCGTCAACGTGCTGACCCTGCGCCGGGAGAGTGCGCGCGTGCGCAGACAGCCCTTCTGGCAGCGCTACTACCTGGACGTGGCGGGTATTCTGCTGGCCCTGGCCGCCTATGCTGCGACGTGGTATGTGACCAGAAGCGGTCTGCTGGATGCTCAGGTCAATGTACTGATCAAGTCGCCGCTGGTCGCCGCGACCACTGTTTGCCTGGTGCTGGCCTGTATGCTGGTTTTTCTGCGCCTCTTTCCCTGGCTGCTGCGCCTGGGGACGGCCCTGGCGGTGCGCAACAGCAAGCGCGTCGAGCCTATGCTGGCGCTTTCGCAGATGTCGCGCGCTCCGCGCCTGCATGCCCGCGTGGTTTTGCTGCTGTTGATCGCCACCAATTTTGTGGTCTTCATTTCCATCTTCTCCACCTCGCAGAGTCAGCACATCAACGATGTCGCCAATTACTGGAGTATGGCGGACATCAGTGGTCCGCTGGCTTTCCCCGCGCCGCAGGGGCAGAGCGCGCAGCTTTTGCAGCGTTATCGCCAACTCGCGGGCGTCAGCGCGGCGGCTGTGGGAAGCGTCACCGAACTGGATTATCAGCCGGGTTCCGCTGCGGTGAGAATCATCGCGGTTGATCCTGCCGCGTTTTTCCAGGCGGTTCACTGGCCTGAAACCATGACGATCAGCCAGCAGCAGGCGCTTATTCAGCAGCTCACCAGTCAGCGGACGCAGTTTGCCCGGCTGGCAGCGGAGACGGATACCACACAGCTTGGCAATGATCTTGGCAAGAGAAATGTGCTGCCGACTGTGATTGACGCGGCTCTCCGCGATGCCTATCAGCTTGCGCCCGGTCGGACCTTCTCGCTCTATGAGCGCTTTCCCGCCTTCCAGGACGCCTGGGAGGTCAACGCCCTGCCGGCCAGCAATGCCAGCGGCCAGCTCGTCGCAGCCACGGAGAGCCGCACCGTTACCATGCTGGTTGATTACCAGAGTCTGTTTGATTACCAGACCGCCTATGTACACTACGCTCAGACGCTGCGGTATCACCAGAATACGGGCAGTCCGACCTTCCCGGTCAATTATGTCTGGCTCAAAACCGATGGTAGCGCCCGCGATCTCGCCACTATTCGCCAGGCGGTGAGCGCGGGTCCGCTGCAAATCACCGCGCTTTCTGACCGTTATTCCGTCCTTCAACAACTGAGCAACGATCCGTTGAACCGCAATCTGAACGGCATTTTACTGCTGGGAGGACTTGCGCCTCTGGCCCTGGCCTGGATCGGCTGTCTGCTGGCCTGCTGGATCAACGTGCGTCAGCGCCAGGTGCTCTTTGGTGTCCTGCGTGCGCTGGGGAGCACCCCCGGCCAGCTAGCGCGTGTGCTGCTGTGGGAACAGGTCTTGATCTATGGCGTGGCAATTGCGCTCGGCTCGCTGCTGGGTCTGCTGACCGCTCTGATGCTTCTGCCCTCGCTCATTCTCACCAGCACTATCCCCAGCGCCAGCACGGCCAGCGCGCTTGACCTCTTTACATTGCAGAGTACGCCGCCGGCTCATATGGTGCTTGCGCCCTCGCTGGCCCTGGTGATTGGCGCGTTGATCTTCCTTGGCGTGCTGACCCTCATTTTCATGTATCGCGCCTCATCGCGCCTGGTGCTTGCGCAAACCCTGCGTTTAAATCAGGACTGATATGACGATGGAGCAGGGAGCGCCTGCCCGCTGGATACATAACCAGCGGGCAGGCGCTCCCTTTGCTGTTCGGCGAATGGCCCTTATTTTTTGTTCATGATATGAATAGCCTCGCCCTGAGCCTGTTCCGCCGCCTCCAGAATGGTCTCGCTCAGGCCGGGATGAGCATAGAGAATTTCGCTCAGATCGGTGAGGGTGGCGCCCATCTCAAGAGCGAGGGCAAGCTGACCGATGAGATCTCCAGCGCGCGGGCCGACAAGCGTAGCGCCGAGCAGCGTACCGTCCGCGCCGGCCTTGAGCAGAGCCAGGCCGTTGTCTGTGCCCAGAGTCAGGGCGCGTCCATTGGCCGCCAGGGGGAAACGTCCGCTGATGATCTGCTGCTGGTCTTCATCGGTCTCTGCCGAAGAGGCAACGAGGATAGCAATTTCGGGCGTAGTGTGGACCACCAGCGGCGTGACCATAGGCGCGAATTGAACGCGCTGGCCGGCGATCACCGCTGCGGCGATTTTGCCCTGCTTGATGGCCCGGCTGGCCAGCAGCGGACCCCCGCTGGCGCAATCGCCGACCGCGAAAATATGCGGCTGATTGGTGCGCTGCTGCTGATCGACGCGCAGGCCGCCATCCGTATGAAGCTGGAGGCCCGCCGCGTCGAGATGGAGGCCTGAAACGCGCGGCGTGGCCCGTCCTGTAATCACCAGGGGACGCTCCTCAATGGCGCTGGCGTCCACGCCGGTGCTCACCGCGATGCCCTGTTTACGCAGACTGGCTTGTAGCAGGCGCAGCGCGGCGGGATCGAGATCGGGCAGCATCTGCGCGCCGGGAGCGTAAAGCCTGACTTTGACATGCAGGCGCGCGAAGAGTGTGGCCAGTTCGAGGGCAATATAGTCATCGCCAGCAATGCTCAGACTCTCCGGCAAGGTGGGCAGAGCCAGCGCCTGTTCTGGCGTGAGGATACTTTTGCCGTCGTAAGGAAGTTCGGCCTGTGGCGCAGCCTCGGCTCCTGTGGCGATGATGCAGGCGTCGAATTTAAAACGCAGCGAGCCATGCTCACCTTCAACGCGCGCCTCCCGGTCGTTGATAAACCAGCCGGTGCCGTGGACGCATTCGACGCCATTTCCGCTGAGCAGACGGCGCACGCCCTCCGAGAGTCGCTGGACAACGCCCTGCTTCCAGGTCTGCATCGTATTCCAGTCGAAGGTGACGCGCTCGCTGGCGATACCCATCGCGGCCAGGTCATCCCCGCGCGCCTGGCTATAGCGTTCGCTGGCCGCCAGCAGCGCTTTCAGCGGAATGCAGCCCGCGTTCAGACAGGTGCCGCCCGGCGCGCTCGCATCTACCAGTGTCACCTTGCGTCCCAGTTGAGCCGCGCGAATGGCCGCGACATAGCCGCCGGGTCCGGCCCCCAATACCAGTATGTCAACAGCGGTGGTGACATCTCCGACAACCATGTTCTTTCCTTTCTTTTCCTGCCAGACCTGCC
>DASZXF010000014.1:0-6349 GCA_035546055.1 Ktedonobacteraceae bacterium | reverse complement strand
GCATGGCATTGAGCGTCAGATCGTGCTCGGTGGCAAAAGCTCGCAAGGCCTGGCTGAGTTCGGAAGAAAGAGCCAGATCCTCCTCGCTATGGCTCGCCCCGGCGGAGAGAGGATTCGCCTCCACGATATTTCGCTCCTCTTCAGGCAGCGTGAGCGGAGTGTCAAAGCCCGCCAGCGTTTGTCTCCAGAATAGCTCATCTGCCTCCTGGTTCCCGGGTTGCCACCAGGGAGCGGCCTCCGCCTGGACAGACGGCGCAGGCGGACGTTCCGGCGCCTCTGGCGTCCCATCCAGCAACGCGCGATAACAGGCAAAAACGTCACCCAGCACAGTCGGCAGAGAGCGGCCATCCAGGATCGCGTGGTGAAAGGTAAAAACGCACCGGGACGCCTCCGCCGAGAGCAGGAAAAGCGCTACCCGCCAGAGAGGAGGCGTCCAGACGGCAAAAGCCTGCTGACGATCCTCGCGCAGAAAACATTCCAGACGCGCTTCACACTCCCCGGCAGGAGAGCCAGACCAATCCTCCACGCGGAAAGGGACGCTAATCTCCGCATACATCTCCTGCCGGGGCCGGGCTGTCTCTTCCCAGTGGAAAGCCGTCCTTAACACCTCGTATCTGGCACTGATGATCTGCCAGGACTGGAGAAAAGGAGCTGGCTTGATACCTTCCGGGAGTTGACAGATCACCTGGATAACATCCACCCCAGGCTCACTGAGAGAAAGGCTATTAAAGAGCAGGCCATTCTGCAAAGGGGAACTCATCGCGTGTCTTGTCTCTGGCATAGTCACCGTCCCTCTTTCTCAACAGGTGCATCTATCTACGGCCACCAGGCGAAGTTCGCTGGTATAAGGTCGTTGCTGGCCGTCTACCAGCCAGGTTTCGTGCAAATCTGGTAACATTTCACTGACAGTAATGACCTCCTGATTTTTCGCGGCCCGGCGCAAGGCGCGAGCGCAGACATCTATCGAGGCCAGATTCGCAAAATCAACGAAAAAGGGTTTGCTTTCAGAAGGAACTTTCACGAACACGTGCCGGGGAAGATCATGGGCGTGCATCCAGCGGCGGACCTCAAGAAAACGTTCTGCTTCAGCAGAAAGAAAGGGAAAACGCATATCCTGAGCTGCAAAACGCCATGTTTCGCGCTGCACCACCAGGCGTTCAAGCGTAATGCGGGGAGTATGATCAGCCGGTGGCAGCAGAGAAAAAGCATGCATGATCTGTAACACCAGGAAATCACCCAGCAGGTCGAGCAGATTCCAGTGCTGCAGTTGATCATGTGTAGAAACCACAAGTTTTTCTCCCCTCCGCTCGATCTCCAGGTGACTGATGCGCACCTCCTGGCCAGGCGCGACGCCGCATGAATCGCCGGCAAAGGTCAGACGCCAATCCCAGGGACGCACAAAGGCATTACAGAGGCGGGTGGTGACGCCCTTGATTTCGCGGGAAAAGACAGGCTGCACCAGCGCGGCTGGACAGTCCGCTTCGCTGGCTGCCCGCAATTCATGCACCAAGGGGTGCTGATCGGAAAAACATGCCGCGCGCAGCGTATTGCCTCCGGGATGAAGCTCTCCCAGAATGTAGTAGTAATCTCCTTTGCGCAAAGCTTCAAGCGAGGGAGTGGCAATCATCAGATCCGGGCTATGGTAAAAGGCCGTCTGCCAGCCAGGACGCGGCGCGGCAAAAGCCTCGGAAACAGCCGCGCGCAGATCCTCAACCCGGTAACTGACGCGGTGTTCATCTAACGGGGGCGCGAGAATAGCCTGCCAGCGCAGTTGTAAGCGCTGGCGCAAAGTGGCCAGCAAGGCATGGTGTTGATCGAATAAAAGGGCGTGAGCATGGAACCAGAAATCACTGAAGGGCACTACCGCCAGAGACTTCCTGGCGGCCAGCTCGGTAAAAATCTCCTGAAAAGCCTGGCCAAACAGCGCGGCGGCTTCGCAGGTAAACCAGCGCGCGGACGTGAGCAGCAAGGAGAGCGGAGACCCCAGGGTAGAGACGATCTCCGGGCCGATTTCCACCTGGACATCGCGTTGACAGTCCTCGTAAACCAGGGAACGCCCTGCATAAGCCGCCCCGGCATAGCGGGTTGCCTCCCGGCCAGTGAGAGCGATAAATGTCTCTTCCAGATCAGCCATCGCCTGGTCGAGACGCTCTACATCGCCTCTGGCCTGCATCAGTGCCTCTTTGCCCTGTTCGAGCTGATCGAGAGCAGCCAGGGCCAGAGAACGCAGTTCATCGTCACCTGTACAGGCGAGACAGTCGCGCAAACGTTGTTCTGGTCTCATGCCCTCAGCCGAAATTTCCAGAGTCCAGGCAATGCGCCTCCTGGCGCGCAGGTCGCGTAAGAGCGCATAGACCTCTGTTTCCGTCTGAAAACCGGAGGTGATTTCGCTGAGCAGCGAAAGAGCTATCTGCCTGGCTGAGCGCCTGCCATCACATAACTTGAGAACCGCCGCCTGCCTCGGCTCTAACGCGATAGGAGGAGCAAGCGGAGGATGCAAGTGGGTTGATGAGAGCCGTATATGAGGGAAAAGGCGCGGACAGAGCCAGGGCAGAAACGCCTCATCGCGGGCGAGTTGCTCCGCCAGGGCGTCAATGCACCAGCCCTCAAAGTAGATTGTGCGCGAGGCCAGCAGAACAGGTCCAGGTTGCACAGACAGGAGCGGCCCCTGGTCCACACAATGCGCCCAGCCAATCGGTCCGAAAAACCCGATGGTATCGTTTTTGGTGCAGTAGCGTTGAATATAACTGCTCACCAGGGCTTCTTTCTTGCGATAGCTGGCTGTGCGGGCAGAAAGCTCTGGCGGCGCATGTAACAAAAGATCGACCCCTGTGTGTAAGGCCTGGCGATTCTGCCAGATCACAGCTTCGCGAAAAGAAGGCGAACTGGCAATCTGGCGCAAGGCATGAAAGGTTTGCAGACTCGCCTCCTGATAGGCGCGCTCAAACTCGCGGCGAGCGGCAGTTAATTCATCCACAGTGGTTTCCGCCTGTTGTTCCAGCGAGAGATACCGATCAGCCGCCGCCGCGCAGGCGGAAACCACCAGGGGACGCAAATCGTCGTGGGAGAAGCCCGCGCTGCGCAGACCTATCCAGCGCCAGATGGCCCATTCACCATTGGCGAGCGGTACAAGATGAGCTGGCACATCAGCCTGAGATGTCTGTTGTTTCTGCGAATCGTCGTTTTGCATACGCTCAATTCTCTATCATCTTATCAAGCACTGACAGCGCTTTGCACTTCCTGTTTGGCATTCGCATCAGGGATTTCCGTTTCCAGGAGGCGCACACGCGGCCTGAGATAGGCCACAATGCCGCTGATGGTGGCGAGTAACCCGATCAGAATGAGCAGAAAGCCTATCCCACGACCCGCGCCAACCCCGATCAATCGTCCCAGGCTGTCAGCCAGAGAACCATGGGGCAGAAGGAGCGGCTCAAACACCTGATCGGAGAGAAGACCGGCGGTGAGAAAGGCCAGAGGCACAGTCGACCAGCCAACCAGCCGCAGGGAAGAAAAAACTCGTCCCTGAAGTTCGGGGGGAACTTTTGTCTGCATAAGCGTTGCATAGGCAGAGTTCACCACGGGCACACAAAAGCAGAGGCAGAAATTGGCGCAGGCGATCAGCACAATCGAGGGGTAGACACCCACCAGAGAGATAAAGAGGCCCAGGAGAATCCCACCACCCAGGATACTGTGAATGCGCTGCCTGGTGCCTCCCCAGATAATCATCAGGATCGAACCCGCTACCAGACCTGCTCCTCCCGTGGCACTCGCCAGGCCCAGGGCAGCGCTATCGGCGAAACTGAGCACCAGGGGGGTAAAAAGTGCTCCACAGTACGAGATACTGATGTTCGCAAAGCCAAAGAATATCAGTAAACCCACCATACCGGGTCGGCTTGTAATGTAGTTCAGACCGGCGAGCGCGTCCTTGACAATGGACTGGCGTCCCTGGCCCGTCGCGGCAGGCTGGGGAATAACGACGAACAGAAGCGTCCCCAGAGCTATCAGAAAAGAAATGCCATCGATGAGAGCAATGCCCTGCAGATGAATGGTCACAATCAGCGCGCCCGCCACCAGTGGAGAGAGCGTGCGTGAGATCGAACCCGCGAATTGTACCATCCCATTGGCCCGTCCCAGGTGCTTTTTTCGCACCAGCAAAGGAATCGACGCGGCATAGGGAGGATAGAGGGTCGCATTGCAAAGGGCAAAACAGAGCGAGATTACATAAATAAGCCAGACCTGAAGTACATTCATCAGCACCACCGTGACCAGCAGACCCGTGGTCAGCGCCCCGCCAAGGTTGCTGAGGATCATAATAACCCGGCGGTTATAGCGATCCGCGATGACACCGGCAATGGGTGTAATCAAAACCTGGGGCAGAAACAGAAAGAGATTCAACAGGGCGAACTGGATGACAGAGTGCGTGGTCTGATAGAGATAAACTCCCAGCGCGAACTCGCTCATGCCCGATCCCAGCAGAGAGATCATTTGTCCAGACCAGACAGTTCCAAAGACAGCGGGATGGTATTTTACCTCAGTTTGCTCCACAAAAGGCCTCCTCAGTGAGTGTTGTCTTGTACAAAGGGTCAGGGCAAGAAATAAGATGGAGTGGGTAAGGCCCGCCGATCAATTTTCCATTGGAGAGCAGCGGCCAGGTCTCCAGGTAAACGAAGAGGGAGGGGATCATATAATCGGGCAGCGAGGTGCGTAAGAAAGCTCGCAATTCTTTGGGAGAACGTTTGCGCTCAGCCTGCGGAATCACATAGGCGGTAAGGCGCTGATCGTTCGCCGCGACGCTCTGCACCTGGACCAGGCAGGAACGGATATCCGGGTGTTGTTCAAGAGCGAATTCGATCTCTCCCAGTTCAATCCGCTGACCCCGGAGCTTTACCTGGTGGTCAAGCCGTCCCAGGAACTCGATACTCCCATCTGGCAACTCGCGGGCCAGATCTCCCGTCTGGTAGAGACGAGCGCCCGGTTCCAGACTCCAGGGATGAGGCCGGAAACGCTCGGCAGTGAGATCCGGTCGGCCATGGTACCCCCGCGCCAGGCCCATGCCGCCGATAAACAACTCCCCCGGAGTGCCCGCTGGCACCGGTTCTCCCTGCTGCGTGAGCAAAATAATCTGCGTGTTATAAATCGGATGGCCAATCGGCACAGTCTTTGACCTGCTCTCACGTTCACAGGCCCAGGCTGTCACGTCGATAGCCGCTTCAGTAGGACCATACAGATTGTGCAGTTCCGCGTCGAAGGCAGCCAGACACCGTTGCTGTAATTCAACCGAAAGCGTCTCACCACTACAGATAATGTATCTGAGTGTTTCACCCGCCGAAAGGTCCGGTTCACCCAGAAAGATGTCCAGCATCGAAGGCACAAAATGAGTAACCGTAATGCCCTGTTCGCGCAAGAGAGAGGCAAGGTAAGCGCTGTCTCGCTGACCATGCGGACGAGCCAGAACCAGGGTAGCGCCTGTCTGCAAAGGCCAGAACACCTCCCAGACTGAGACATCGAAGCTGTAAGGCGTTTTTTGCAGAACCCTATCGCCAGGCGTCAGGTGATAGCGATCCTGCATCCAGAACAGACGATTATAAAGTCCTTGATGGGTATTGATAACGCCCTTGGGCTGACCCGTGGAACCGGAAGTATAGAGCAAATAGGCCGCCAGCAGCGCATCTGCTTCCCAGGGAGCAGGCGTCGGCGTCATCCCGGCAGTTCCAGGTTGTTGCTCAAGTACATGGATCTGTCCACTGTATTCCGCCGGCAGTCTATCCCGCAACCAGGGCTGGGTAAGCACCACTGGAGCACCGCAGTCCTGGAGCATAAAAACCAGGCGCTTGAGCGGCATCGCAGGGTCCAGAGGGACATAAGCCCCCCCGGCTTTGAGGACTGCCAGCAGGGCAATGATCATCTCCAGCGAGCGTTCCAGGTACAGCGCAACCAGAACCTCTGGACCAACACCCGCCTCCTGCAAACGAACCGCCAGGCAGGCTGCCTGGTGATTTAGAGCTGCGTAAGTCAGGGCTTGCTCCTCAAAAACCAGGGCGATTGCATCGGGTCTTTGGGCGACCTGCTCTTCAAACAGGGTATGCATGTAAGGCTGAGCGGCATACGCACGTCTGGTAGCTGCCTGACGCTCCACCAGACGTTGCCAGACAGCTTTATCTGCGGCCAGCGCTGGCCTGCTGGCCACTTCAGGCGCATCTGTGGCTAGAGAGGATCTGGCCTGGATCTGTGGGGGCTGCGTCTCCTGAACTGCGTTGAGATCAGACTGAAAATCCAAAAAGTATACTCCTTTCATGCGACCAGCAGATCTCAGTTCCTTCCCATTGGCACCCGGAAGGTAGTTTCGCCC
>DASZXF010000013.1:0-5245 GCA_035546055.1 Ktedonobacteraceae bacterium | reverse complement strand
AGATCGCCAGATGCCGCCTACCTCCTCTCTGCTGGAAGTGGAACTCATCGTCAGAGAGACGGTGAAAGCTCCCTCTTCCAGAGGATGAGGTCGTGGTGTTCCACTGAGAACGTCACCAGACCCGCCAAGGGAGTCCATCGGACTGCCTGATGCTCCTGATAGTCATATAGCTCCTTGTAATCCCTTCCTCTTCACCCATTTTTATATATCTCACCATGTCTCTCCTCCTGCCATTGATAGTCTGGCCCGGCCTGGCACGGCACCTTACAAAACGCCCTGACCCTGCTTGCCGGACCAGTTTTTCCGTGAGAGAATGCGCGTTCCAGGGTTCCATCATGGCCTGAGATTTGAGCGCTCCCACGCCTATTTCATGTGAAAATTCATTGAATTGCTTCGGCTGATCGCAGACGGTTTCACGCATTTTTACAAGGTAAAAAGCGATTAGAGAACCATACTCCCCCCTTTTTTGTCCAGGCTTGACAATTTTCAACCAAAATGGTATGTTTTATCTATAAATTCAATGAAAATTCATTGAACAAAAGCGCTGGTAGGACAGTCAGCAGTCATGAATCATCGCTGTTGGCTCAGAAGAAGGGGAGCTGATCTCCCTGCGGGTTGTGCTTTTTCACTGCGTCAGTCAAACGTTCAAGGAGGAAAATTGTGAAGACAAAGACCCATCATTTGCTACGTGTCAGCGTTGCGCTTCTCGTTTCTGCCATTGCCCTCACTGCCTTGATGAGCTTCCATCAGACCGCTTTCGCGTTGAGCTGTCCTTCTGGTATGAGTTGTGGCTCGTATGCGATTTCCGGCTTGGGAGCGCGGAAACAACAGATCTTGCATACGGGGGCCAATACCCTTGATCTGGCGGTGGCCATGTTGGAAACGAATAATATGCAGACCAGCGATTACCCTTATGGCGATGGCAAGACTGGCGATTCCGCCAATTTTGGCATTTTTAAACAGAACTGGTATATGCTCAGAACCTCTGTTCCCCAGTACGAGCCGTATGGAACCAGCGCCTGGAATGCCGGAGCCGCGCTCAATAACAATTTGAGCTGGGATATCCAGTGCCTCCACTATGGCCAGAATCACTATGGCCTCTATCTCTGGTTCGCCGGGCATCGCAATGGTCAGAGCGGGCTGAGCAATCCGGGCACGCAGGATATCAATAACTACCGCACTGCTGTGTACTGGATTCAGAGCCAGCTCAATGCGAATTCCGCGAACCTCTCGAACGATATCCGTTTCTGGGTCCAGGTTCCAGCCATTTAGTTTACCCATTCCAGGCATAACAGCCTCATCCATTGACCAATGACCTGCTTCCTACCAGCGGTTCATTTTCATATGGCTGGCGCTGCCGCTCCTTATGCGAGCGAAGGACTGCTCGCATTGTTCTGGTGATACGGCCTGGATAGGTTGCGCTGATCTGGAGAAACAGGGAAAGGAGGGGCAAAACACAAGCTCTTTCAGGTGCCGCGCAGGGTGCTTAAAGGGGCGAGCATGGAGCGCGGCACAGGCCAGGATGTCATCTGGCGCCACTTTCCCCGTTTTGCCGAAAAGAAGATGTTCCCGGCGAAAACCGCCTCTTGACGAAGGTGGTCATGGTGCGATATCTTTATCCCATACAAAAGGCGTTCTCAGACAACTGGCGATCAGAGTGGACGAACCACAGGGAAGCCTGAAGAACGCGAGAAAATCGACGACCATCCCCAGTCGCTCGCCTGGGCTGCGGTGTATCCTTTGTACGTATCGCGACATGCTTTTACAGGATGTCGGTAAAGGAGGCACCCGCTATGGCATCTGCCACAACCCAGGCTATGCTCCTCACTCGCTATTGGCAAACGCTCAACGGCGCTGAGCCTGATCCCGCCGTGACGGCGTTTTATGCTTCGCTCGACCATCTGCGCCGCGTTGCGCCATCCGTCGCCGCCGCCATTTTGCAGGAACTCGCGGATCAGCGCCAGAATCTCAAGCTGATCGCCAGCGAAAATTACAGCTCGCTGGCGACCCAGTTTGCCAGCGGCAATCTGTTGACCGATAAATACGCCGAGGGCTATCCTGCTCATCGTTTCTATGCCGGTTGCGATAATGTGGACGCTATTGAGTCGGAGGCGGCGGAACTGGCTCGTTCCCTCTTCGGGGCCGAGCACGCCTATGTGCAGCCGCATTCCGGGGCGGACGCGAATCTGGTGGCTTTCCTGGCCATTCTTTCCCAGCGGGCTCAGAAACCCCTGCTGGAACAGTTGCAGATTGAGAATATCTCGACGGCCACGCGCGAGGACTGGCAAAAAGTGCGCGCGACAGTCACCAATCAGCGTTTGCTCTCGCTGGACTACTACTCCGGTGGACATCTGACTCACGGGTACCGGCATAACGTTTCGAGCTGGCTCTTTGATGTGTTTTCCTATACCGTTGATCGCGAGAGCAAGCTGATTAATCTCGATCAATTACGACAGCAATTGCATGAAGTGCGTCCGTTGATCCTCCTGGCCGGCTACAGCGCCTATCCGCGCAAGCTCAATTTCGCGAAAATGCGCGAACTCGCCGACGAGGTGGGGGCGGTCCTGATGGTCGATATGGCGCACTTCGCGGGCCTGGTCGCCGGCAAGGTCTTGAGCGGCGAGTATGATCCCATTCCCTACGCGCATGTCGTCACCAGCACCACGCACAAGACCCTGCGCGGTCCGCGCGGCGGCCTGGTGCTCTGTCAGCAGGAGTTTGCCGAATGGGTTGATAAAGGGTGTCCCCTGATCCTGGGGGGACCGCTGCCGCATATCCTGGCGGCCAAAGCAGTAGCCCTGCGCGAGGCGAGTCAGCCGGAGTTCCAGGTTTACGCCCACAAGATCGTGGAAAACGCGCAGACGCTGGCTCAGGCCTGTATGGATGAAGGTCTCCAGGTCTTGACAAATGGCACAGAAAACCATCTGCTCCTGCTCGATGTCGCGCAGACCTTTGGCCTGACAGGTCGGCAGGCAGAGGCAGCTCTGCGCTCCTGCTGTGTCACCCTCAATCGCAATTCGCTGCCCTTTGACGCCAATGGCCCCTGGTATACCAGCGGTCTGCGCCTGGGCACGCCCGCGCTGACTACGCTCGGCATGGGACGCGCGGAAATGCAGGAGATCGCGCGCATCATCAAGCTGGTGCTCTCCAATACGCGTCCCAGTCTGACGGTCAGTGGCAAGCCCGGTCTCGCCAGGTACGACCTGGACGAAGCCAGCCAGGCTCAGGCCCGCCAGCGCGTGCAAGATCTCCTCGCCCGCTATCCTCTCTACCCTGAGCTGGACGCGACCCTGCTGGCCGCCGCGCAGAGCGAACCTATCTAGCCCCTGCTTCGTTCTCGGGCAACTACCCCGTTCTGAAGGTGGGAATAGCCAGACCAGGTGACCTGTTGATACACTTGAGCGCGCATTTTCTTATGAAATGCTGAGAAATCTTTTCTCACCTGAGCACATGCTTTGCATTGACGCGCGGGCAGACTCTTCTCTCGGCCTCGTCGAGGTCTGTCCGCAATGTCAGTGAGAGGAAATCGGCTTGAGGAGAGAGCGTACTGGAACAGTTTTTTCTGGAAGGAGTGTTGTATGCGTGCAGATATCGTTCCCGGTGGGCGTTTTCCCGACTATGAACTCACCGATCATACCAGAACGCGGCGCAAGTTGAGCGAATTGCAGGGCAACGACCCGATGATTCTCATTCTATCACGGGGACATTTTTGCCCGAAAGATCACCAGCAACATCTGGAACTGGCGGCCTTTTATCCAAAAATTGCTGTGGCCTACACGCAGATTGTGACCATTGCTACGGATAATATTCTTGAACTGAACGAATTTCGCGCGGCGGTGGGCGCGCAGTGGACTTTTCTCTCGGACTCAGGGCGTAAAGTGCAGCAGGATTTACAGATTCAGGAATACACCGATCCGCATCACAATCCGATGATTCCATATACGCTGGTGCTTGAGCCGGGTCTGGTGATCTACAAAATCTATAATGGCTACTGGTTCTGGGGCCGCCCTTCTCCTGAAGAACTGCGCCTGGATCTGCGCGAGGTCACGCGTAAAAGCCGCCCCGACTGGGATATCACCCGGCCCGAACTCGTCGCTAGCTGGGAGGGAGAGAAAGAACTCCATTATCCCTATAAAAAAGGACGCGCCTGATGGTGCAGCATATGAGGCATCCCTGAGATGTGTGCCTGGCAATAATGACAAGGGCTTTCGCCCGGCAGGTCACATATCAGGAGCCTCATCTGCTGGTTCTTCTTTCCAGTCAGGTAGAATGGTTAGAGCGGGCAACTGGCTGTCTGCTTGATCTCCAGCGTTCCGGCTCGCTCACGCTCGTAGGCCAGCGCTTCCGTCCAATCGCCATCCTGTTGTTCAACGTGTTGCACAGTAAGCGCGACAATGCGTTGAGCGCCCCGGCATCGCGTGCGCAAAAATCCCGGTACATGGCCTGGTTCCAGTACAGCCGCCTCGCCGGTAAGACAGAGCATTATTTGCTCAGCATAGTCGGGCACCAGTAACGCAGCCTGGCGAGTCTCCAGGATATTGCCTACAGCCTCGAAGGCGCCATTGCCCGCGTAATCAGGGAGAAGCACCACGCCGCCAGGTGTCAGGCGATCTGGTTCCAGCGTCACCAGAAAGCCGCGTGCGCCTCCCCGATGATTGACGGCGTACTGTCCGTGGCGGTCGACCGTACAGAGATAGCAGAGAACCTGGCGAGCCAGAAAAGCACGGGCCTCGGCGTTCAAAAGTTCATACCTCTGTTTGCTCTGAGCAGGTGGCGAGCTGCCTTCTACCGTGTGCAGACCGGCGACCCTGGTGTGAATATATTGGGGACAATGAAAAAAAGCCAGGCTCACATGCATCTGCAGCCAGATGGCCCCCGCAGAATATGCAGGCAGAAAAGCGGCTTCCCCTTGCACGCAAATGCGCTGACGCGTCACATGTTGAACCAAGCAGAGCGCCAGGCGGGGCGACTCGCCCCTGGCTATAGCCGCGCTGATTCCCCGCATACATCCCGACGCCTCATAACGCCGGTCAATGGGAATCAGGCAGGTAAACGCGTCAGGCGTCTCGATGAAACCCGGCATACCTGCCAGCAGTAAGCCACGTGGCTCCTGCTCCATCCCTGGCCCGACCAGCACTCCCATCACCTGTTGAGCGATGAAAGCGCGCGCCTCTTCAGTCAAAAAAGGACGCTTCTTCCGATCAAAGGCCTCCCCACTCTCGTGAGTACCCCACCGAGTGCGAGC
>DASZXF010000012.1:0-8457 GCA_035546055.1 Ktedonobacteraceae bacterium | reverse complement strand
GTCCTGTGTGTACTCGGCCAGAGCCGTTTACATTTGCGGTACCTGGGAGGGCAGACCGAAGCCCCAGGTGAGCAAGGTTTTCGCGTCCGTGATGCGCGTCAGTTCGTCCTGAGTCTGTGTACTGCTGGCGGTGCTGGAATGGAGGACGACGCCGACCAGGGTATGGTTATCGCGTCTGGCCGCGAAGACCAGGCAGCCGCCCGCCGCGCCGGTCCAGCCGGTTTTCACTCCCAGCGCGCCTTTATATGTGCCCAGCAGGCTATTAGTGTTCTTCCAGTTGAAAGGTCCGTGGTCGGCGGTGGCCGCCAGCTGGTAAATAGGCGTGCTGACAATCTTAGCAAAGAGCGGGATATTCATGGCGTAACGGGCCAGGCGCACAAGATCGTAAGGCGTGGTGTAGTGCATGTAGGGAGGGATAGGATTGAGATTGAGGTCGGTGTCCAGGCCGGTTGGATCGAAGAAATGAGTCTGGAAAAGGTGCAGATTTTGCGCTTCGACATTCATAATAGTGGTAAAGGCCTCTGTAGAGCCGGCCACGCCGTCGGCGATGGCCACGGCGGCATCGTCGCCGGATGGCAGCATCAGGCCGTAGAGCAGCTCTTTGAGGGTGAGTTTATTGCCGACCGCCAGACCGGCGCTGCTGCCGATTTTATCCTGGCTCACCGCGTCCTGTCCGACGGTAATCACCTGGTCGAGATTGCCTGACTGAATGGCGATCAGGGCGGTCATAATTTTGGTGGTACTGGCCATGGGCAGAGGGGTTTCGGCGTTTTTTTCATAGAGAATCAGGCCGCTATCGGCGTCCATCAGAATGGCTCCGCTGGCCAGGAGCTTGCCTGGTTGGCCCTGTGGAACGAGTACAGCCTGCGGGGCCGCTTTGGGAGTGGGTGTCAGGGCAATGGGCGTCAGCGGGGGCGCGTTCAGATCGACCTGGCCGCCGAGAAGCGTGTTGAGCGGCGTAAACAGCCAGATGGGCACACTGATAATCATCAAAAGAGAGATAACCAGGAGAATAATAGCCAGTAATCTTCGTCGGTCCATCAGCGATTTCTCAATTCTTTCATCATAGAAATACCAGTCATAGAGGTTCGTATGCCATAAGAGACGATGCGGCGGGCGGCATCGTCTCTTATGGTATACGCATTAGGAAAAAAAGTTTGCCTGGACTAGAGATGTTCTGGCCAGCGGGTGTGGTAGTCGGTCACGCGCTGGAAGGCGTCGGCCACGCGCAGAATTTTCTCTTCCGCGAAGACATTGCCGAGCAGTTGCAGACCGACCGGCAGACCCTCGCTAAAGCCGCCGGGGATGGAGACGCCGCAGATCCCGGCCAGGTTCGCCGGGATGGTGAAGACATCCTGCAGGTACATCTCGTAGGGATCGGAGATCTCGCCCAGGCGGAAAGCCACCGAGGGACAGGTCGGACTGGCCAGCACATCAAATTTCGCGAACGCCTCCGTGAAGTCGCGGGCAATCAGCGTGCGCACCTTTTCGGCCTGCTTATAATAGGCATCGTAGTAGCCCGACGACAGCGCGTAGGTGCCCAGCATAATGCGGCGTTTGACCTCCTGGCCGAAGCCGTATTCGCGCGTCTTCTCCAGTGCTTCCCACATATCGTCGGTATCGCGATACGAATAGCCATACTTCACTCCGTCGTAGCGCGACAGGTTCGCGCTGGCCTCGGCGGGCGCGATAATATAATAAGCCGAGACGCCGAAGCGCGTGTGAGGCAGCGAAACTTCCTCGACCTCCGCGCCCAGTTCACGCAGGGTTTCAATGGCCGCGCGCACAGCTTTTTCCACGCCCGGTTGTGTACCCTTGACCCAGTACTCCATCGGCACGCCAATGCGCATACCCTTGATATCGCTGCTCAGCGCCGCCATATAATCAGGCACCGCCTCAGGCGAACTGGTCGCATCGCGTGGATCTGCTCCGGCGATAGCCTGCATCAGCAGAGCGGCATCGCGAGCGCTGCGCGTGAAGGGGCCAATCTGGTCCAGCGAAGAAGCAAAGGCCACCAGGCCAAAGCGCGAAACGCGGCCATAGGTCGGCTTCAGACCAACCACGTTGCAGAGTGAACCGGGCTGGCGAATTGAACCGCCCGTATCGCTGCCCAGCGTACCCATCGCCATGCCGGCCGCCACCGCCGCCGCCGAGCCGCCGCTACTGCCGCCGGGAGCGCGTTCCAGATCCCAGGGGTTATGCGTCGGGAAAAAGGCCGAGTGCTCGGTTGAAGAACCCATAGCGAACTCGTCCATATTTGTCTTGCCCAGCATCACCGCGCCCGCCGCGTTCAGCTTTTCCATCACCGCAGCGTCGTAGGGGGGCTTAAAGTTCTCCAGCATACGCGAGCCGCAGGTAGTCGCGATGCCCCTGGTGCAGATCACATCTTTAATCCCCAGCGGAATGCCCGTCAGCGGCGTCACATGCTCGCCGCTGCGCAAACGGCGGTCGGCCTCCTCCGCCTGTTTCAGGGCCAGGTCATCTGTCACCAGGGTAAAGGCCTTCACCCGCTCATCCACCGCGCGAATGCGGTCCAGGTGGGCCTGTGTCAGTTCAACCGACGAGAGCTTGCCCGCGCGCAGAAGATGGCCGGCCTCCTCAATGGTCATGGTATGTAATTCGCTCATAATCTTACGCCTCCTCCAGTACGGCGCGAACTTTCAAACAGTTATCCTCTTGCGCGGGCGCATTGGCCAGCAGCGCCTCGGGTGGATAGGAAGGCTGTGGAATATCATCCCGCATAATATTGTGCAGGCGCGAGGCGTGCGCGGTCGGAGAGACGCCAGAGACATCGGCCTCCTGGAGGATGGCGATATTTTCAAGGATCACGGAAAGCTGCTGACCCAAGGTATCGATCTCTTCATCTTTTAAGCCCAGACGGGCCAGCTTCGCAATATGCTCTACTGTTTTGCGATCAATCATAAACTATCCCCTTTGCGACAAATGATCTATCATGCCTGTCCGGCACAGCCGGAAGATGCGCAGGTTCGTGGAACGCGTTTGCCCCAGGCGGAAGCGCGCAAGCCCTTGTCATCGATGATTACCAGCGAACGTGGAAGCCACTCACGTGGGTTGACGGTGTACCCCAGTCCACCTCTACCTGAGAAACATGGGCGGCGGAAGGTCCGCGCCAGAGCAAAGCCAGCAAATTTTCCAGCGCCGGGCGTGGTCCCTGAGCCAGTACCTCCACACTACCGTCACTCTCATTGCGCGCGTACCCCCGCAAGCCCAGGCTGAGTGCTCGTTCTACCACAAAATAGCGGAAGCCAACCCCCTGAACCCTGCCCTGGACGACAGCGTGAAGTTCTTGTACGGCGCTGCTCGAATTCTGGTTTTCCATCGCACTATGATACCATAGACAGGCCAGGATCACCAGTACAACTCAGACCAGATTCAGGTTTATGGGCTAAACTAGCGCTAACTTTGCGACAAATGGCCATTTGAAGGCGTAGTAATATATACACAACGGTAAATCATTGCTCGCGCCAGCGGCGCTCGCATTGTTTGGGCTGTGGATAGCCGTATGGTGGCCTGGCCGCCGCCGCGCAGAGATCCACAGCTTAAAGGACACATTATCCCTTCGTGATCTTGTGGCCGCGTGGTACACTAAAGGATGACCATAGGCAATTGTCAACGTGTTCCAACGGCGTTCAGGAGATTGTAATACCAGATCAGGATTTTTGGGGAGAAAGAAATGCAGTCTGTACAGGATTTAGCTACTGCGGTACAACGAGTAATTAACAATGTCGAAAAAGTAATTGTGGGGAAAGCAGAGTCAGTAGCGTTTAGTCTGATCGCCGTCATCTGTGGCGGCCATGTCTTGATTGAGGATGTGCCAGGGGTGGGGAAGACCGTACTTACCAAGGCTATCGCGCGCTCGATTGGGTGTTCATTCAAGCGCATTCAATTTACCCCGGATCTTTTGCCAAGCGATGTCACTGGCGTTTCTATTTATAACCAGAAAACAGGCAATTTTGAATTCAGACCTGGCCCGATTATGTCACAAATTGTCCTGGCTGACGAAATTAACCGCGCGACCCCGAAAACGCAATCTGCTCTGCTCGAAGCGATGGAAGAGGCGCAACTGACCATTGATGGTGCTACCTATCATCTGCCCAATCCTTTTATGGTCATGGCCACGCAGAACCCCATCGAATATGAAGGCACTTTTCCCCTCCCGGAAGCGCAGCTGGATCGCTTTATGATGAATATCTCCCTGGGCTATCCCCGCCAGCAGGACGAGATCAATATTCTCGATTCGCATCAATTCCATCATCCCCTGGACGACCTGGAGCAGATCATGCGCGCTGAGGAGCTGGTGCAGATTCAGCAGCAGGTGCGCTCGGTCCATGTGGACCCTTCCATTCGCGAGTATATTGTCGCGCTGGCCAGTGCCACGCGTTCGCATAACAATATCTACCTGGGGTCCAGTCCGCGCGGCTCCCTGGCGCTTTTCCGGGCCTCGCAGGCGCTGGCGGCCATTCGCGGACGCGGCTATGTCATCCCGGATGATGTCAAGCTGTTGAGCAAGGCCACCCTGGGGCATCGTATCATTGTTACACCTGCTGCGCGTGTGCGAGGAATTACCTCGGCGGCTATCCTGGAAGAAATTCTCCAGACTGTGCCGGTGCCGGGAGCGTGGGTAGCAGGTGGAAAGGGGCGCTGATCTATGCGACCCTGGCAAGCGCTTTTCCTGGTGCTGATCCTGGCCTTTTTTTCCATCAGTAGCGGCTGGCATGTATTGTATGTCCTGACCTATGTTATGCTGCTGCTCTTTGTGCTCTCCTGGTTCTGGGCGCGCTACAGTCTGCACAATATGATTTTTCGCCGGGCCTCGGCAGCCGCGCGCGTGCAGGTGGGAGAACTGTTCGACGAGCGTCTGATGCTGGATAACGTCAGCGTCCTGCCCAAGCTCTGGGTGCAGATCGCCGATGGTTCGACTCTGCCGGGCCACCGGGCCGGCTACGTCGCCAGCATGGGCGGGCGCAAACGCGCCACCTGGCGCGCGCGTACCATGTGCAAGCAGCGGGGCCGCTTCCAGCTCGGACCGGTCACGGCCACCAGCGGCGATCCCTTTGGCATGTTTCGTCGCCAGGTCACGCTGACCACGCCGCGCGATCTGCTGGTGCTGCCGCGTGTGCTGCCGATCAGTACATTCACGCTTTTCAGTGGTGGTTTGCCGGGGCGCGGACGTACTTCACGCCGGGCCTTGCAGACCACCACCAACGCTACCAGCGTGCGCGATTACGTGAATGGCGACTCGCTGCGCAGTATTCACTGGCGTTCCAGCGCGCATAATAATAAGCTCATGGTCAAGGAATTTGACCTCGATCCAGCCCTCGACGCCTGGATTTTCCTGGATCTGCACGATACTGTGCAGGCGGGTGAGGGCGAACATTCTACAGAAGAATATGGCGTGACCATTGCTGCCACCATCGCCGCCTATCTCCTGCGCCAGGATCTTTCCCTGGGCATGATCGTCAACGGCGAACAGCGCGAATTTCTCTCGCTGGATCGTGGTGAGCGGCAGATCGAGCGCGTGCTGGAAATGCTGGCGGTCGTCAAGGCCGGGGCGGGACCGGATCTCAAAGAGGCGCTGGCGCTCGATGCCTTTCATTTTGGCAGGAACACGGTCGCTATTATCATCACTCCCTCACATTCGCGGGACTGGCACGACGGAGTGCGCCATTTACAGCGCCGTGGGGTACAGGTGGCAGTGGTTGGCCTGGACGCATCTTCGTTTGACCAGCGGCCCGTGGATGAAGATACCCTGGCTTTGCTCGAAGGAGCCGGGGTGCCCGTGCTGCGCGTTCACGCTCAGGACAACCTGAGCGAGGTGCTCGAACGAGATCCCGAAGCGCGTTACGCACAACGGAGGTAAGGCTATGCAAGACGCAACTGTTGATCGTCTCGCGAAGATAATCGGGGATCAGCATTCAGGGGACAATCCTGAAAAGAATCGACGTGTCCAGCATCAGGCCAGAAACATCTTTGCCCATCTGCGCCTGGCGGAAGGCTGGTTCTCTTTTTTTCTGCTGGCGCTGGTGGTCTATAGCACGATCTGGTGCGTGCAGGTTGTCGGATGGGTGGAGCATATCAATCTGCTCACCCCGCTCACCGGATTGGGCCTGATTGTCGGGATTATCGCGGCCAAACAGCAGCGTATCCCGCGCGTACTGGTTCATATCATCGCGGTTGTGCTCAGCCTGCTCTTTGCCTTCTGGCAAACCACCAATGCCGACTGGGGAGGCCAGATTGTCGCTTTCTGGAACAGTATGCACTCCTGGTTTGCCCTGGCTTTGAGCGGCGGCACCAACTCTGACGATTCAATCTTTCTCTTCTTTATTCTGACCCTGGGATTCTTGCTGGCCTATACCAGCGCGTGGCTGGTCTACCGCACGCGTAGCCCCTGGCTGATGCTGCTGGCCAATGCCATCGTGCTTCTGATTAACCTGAGCAATATAGACGCGGGATATGTGATTTTTCTCATCATCTTCCTGGTCGCCGCTCTGCTCCTGCTTCTGCGCTTCAATCTCTACGAATCGTCGGCGCGCTGGAAGCGGCAGGGATTGCGCTGTTCGGATGAACTGGGCTGGGAGTTCATGCAGGCCGGCTCCCTGATCTCGCTGGCCATTCTGGTCTTCTCCTGGCTCCTGCCCTGGGGGTATACCAATGTACAGGCCTCGCAGATCTGGAGCGCTGAGAACAATCCCTGGGTGCAGACGCAGAATCTCTGGAATCGTATTCTCTCAGTCAGCGGGGGAAACGTCCCGCAGAATCATGGCAACTTTACCAGTCTTTTGAGTCTGGGAGGCAGTCCAAATCTCACCAATACACCCGTTTTCCATGTAAAAACCACTGATGGCACGCAGTATTTGATGTATTCAAGCTACGATCAGTACGACGGAGTGCGCAACTGGTCGAACAGTGGATTGGACACCACCCCGCAGAAAGGCGACACCGTGTATTATGATGGCGCTCTGCTGCTGCGTTCTGTCACGCAGACGGTGCAGGTGGTCAATCCGCCTGGAGAGCAGTACGCCTACATTTTTGGCGCCTCGCAGATTGCTTCAACTCCCCAGGACACCAAACTGATCAGAAACAAGTCCGATGGTGAAGTCATTGCCTGGCTGCGTAATAACGGCAAGCTGGCAGCCGGGGATATCTACACCGTAATCTCGTATGTCTCGAACGCGGATGTGCAGACCTTGAAAAGTGTGCCCATGCCGTCGGGGGTCACGCCGCCGCCGACCGGGTATGACGGTCCGCAGTCATCCACGGATTTCGATCCCAATGTGCTGTCCGTCTATACAAAGGTGCCTGCGACTTTGAATCCAGACATCAAGAGGTTGGCGCAGCAGATTACCGCCAAAGCGACCACCATGTATGATAAGGTGGTGGCCATTGAGAGCTATCTGCGCGACAACTACACCTACGACGCGAGCATTGCCGCGCCCCCGCCGGGCGTAGAGGCCGCGTCCTGGTTCTTGTTCGACTCAAAGCGTGGTTTCTGCAACTACTTTGCCTCGGCGATGACCTTGATGGCGCGCGAACTGGGCATCCCGGCCCGCGTGGCCGCCGGTTATACCAACGGCAAGTACAATCCCAAAACCAATCAATGGGATATCAACGGCACTGATGCCCACGCCTGGACGCAGATCTACTTCGCGGGCTATGGCTGGGTAAACTTTGAGCCATCGGCCACCTTTACGCCGTTCTCGCGTCCGATCAAGTCAAGCGGAACGCCGGGCGTGACGGTTAGCCCTTCCGGTTCTATTGCCAGCGGCACAAAGGTTCACAATCCGAACGAGCCACAGGACTCCGGTCATCTCGGTCTCGACGTGCCGAATAGCGGCGGACCCTCGGCGGCCAGCCAGATTCGTCAGTCGGTAGGGATCGTGCTGCTGGTGCTGGTGGTCTTCATTCTGGGCGGACTGATCTACTTCAGCCTCTGGTGGCGCCGCCTCTTCCGGGGTCTCAGTCTGCCCGCGCAGGCCTATGGACGCGTCGGCGTTCTGGCCAGTTGGGCCGGCATCGCGGGTCGACGCTCCCAGACGCCACGCGAGTATATGCTTTCCCTGGCCACTGTAGCGCCCGAAGAGGCCATCACCTTCGAGCGCCTGGGTGACATCTACGCGCGTGAACGCTGGGCGGATCGCGACGGACCCGACCACCCGGACAAAACAGGCGAAACCTCGCAGGTACACGGTCTCTGGAAAACCGTGCAGCCGCGCCTCGTCCTGTACGTCCTGCGCCATCCGCATTTTCTGCGCCGGCTGCCTTCGCACCTGGGCGGCTGGCTGCGCCGGCCCTTTACCAGGAATAACAGGCGCAGCGCCTCCACCGTCGTTATCGAAGAACATATCGATTAACCTCAAGAGGTCGCACCTGAAACGCGCTCATGTGGATGGGATTGTTGGCAATCCCATCCACATGAGCGCGGTTCAGGCTTTTTAA
>DASZXF010000011.1:0-5764 GCA_035546055.1 Ktedonobacteraceae bacterium | reverse complement strand
GCCGGACCCGCGAGACGGTTGCCATGGCGCAGTTGCTCGCGATCATAGACGCGCACCGGGCACGTGCCAGTAGCAAAGACCATGGCGCGCTCTCCCAGCAGCGCGTGCTCCGCCTGCTCGCCCTCGCGCGCCATGATTGGCAATGCTGGCGCGGGCGGCTGAACCAGCGCCTTGACTCTCAGCGCGACAATTCTGACTGGCTGCTCTGGATGACTATGGCCAAAACGCTGCTCGTGCAGCGCATGAAAGGCCGCCAGCGTCTCAGCCAGTTCGCCTGACTCCGCAGCAGCTACGGTCAGCTCATAGGACTGACCTGCGTAACAGAGATCATACGAACGCTGCAAGCTGAGCGGCGTCCCCTGGCTGTCCAGCCCCAGAGCGGCGATTTCGGCCTCCATCTCGGTGCGCGCTCGCTGCTCTAGTTGCGCGAAATGCGCTTCCAGAACTGGTCCTTCATCGCCCGTTATGTCAAGCATGATGTTTTGCAGATAGTCTTTGACCACCGGGGCCAGCACCAGGCCGAGCGCGGACAGCACGCCGGGATAGCGCGGAATAAAGACGCGCCGAATACGCAGCGCCTCAGCCAGTTCGCAGGCGTGCAGGGAGCCGGCGCCCCCGAAAGGCAACAGTGTAAAAAGACGCGGATCATAGCCCTTTTCCAGCGAGACACTACGGATGGCGCGCTCCATGCTGGCATTGGCCACGCGAATGACGCCCAGGGCGGCCTCGGTGACACTGACGCCCATGCGCAGGGCCAGCGCCTCCATCTGTTGAAATGAGCGCTCAGGATAGAGAGGGAAGCGCCCTCCCAGAAATGAGCCGGGATCGATGCGTCCAAGCACAAGATTGGCGTCAGTGACGGTAAGCTCATCACTGCGTCCGTAGCAGGCGGGACCGGGATCGGCGCCGGCTGACTCTGGTCCTACGGTCAGAGCGTTGCCGGCATCCAGGCGCACCAGCGAGCCGCCGCCCGCGCCCACGGTATGAATCGCCACGCTGGGTACGCCCACCGGACAACCGCCTACGCTGGCTTCACTGGTCTCCACAATCTGCCCGGGACAGAGCGCGACATCGGTAGAGGTGCCGCCCATATCCAGCGTAATAATCTGCTCGATGCCGGCCTGGCGTGCTACGTGGAAGGCGCCGATGACGCCGCCAGCCGGTCCGCTCAACACGGTGCGCACAGGCTCGCGCGCGGCTGTGGCCGCCGAGATACTGCCGCCCGACGATTGCATGACGCGCAATGAACCCTGTACCTGCTCTTGCAAATTCTCCAGGTAGCGCGCCATGACCGGCTGCACGTAGGCGTTGACCGCGACCGTACTGGTGCGCTCGTACTCGCGGAACTGAGGCAGAAGTTCGCTGGACAACGAGAGATATACCTGCGGCAAACGCGCTCGCAGCACCCCGGCCAGTTCGCGCTCATGCAGCGGATTGCGATAGGCGTGCAGAAAGGTGATGGCGATACTCTCAGGCTGACATGCCTCCAGTTCGCGCAATAAACGCTCGTAATCTTCAGGCGTGGGAGCGCGCAACACAGCGCCGGTGTATTCCAGGCGCTCGGCCAGTTCCAGGCGCCGTTCGCGAGGAATCAGCACGGGCGGACGCTGCTGCATCAGATCGTAGAGGGCGGGCCGATCCTGGCGCCCAATCTCCAGTACATCGGCAAAGCCCTCGGTTGTCACCAGGGCCGCGCGGGCGCCACGCCTCTCCAGGAGCGCATTGGTAGCAACGGTTGAGCCGTGAATGATCGTGGCCTCGCGCCCGCCCGCGCCTGCCAGATCCGTCACGCCTTTGAGCAAACCCTCCGAGGGATTGCCCGGCGTACTCGGCACCTTATGCACCTGCAAAACGCCCTGCGCCTCGCCGGCCCTGGGAGGTCGATAAAAGACGATATCGGTAAATGTTCCGCCGATATCAACGCCAAACATACCCGCGAAGCTGCTCTGTTCGCCCTGCATAGCT
Source organism: Ktedonobacteraceae bacterium (assembly GCA_035546055.1). GTDB lineage: Bacteria > Chloroflexota > Ktedonobacteria > Ktedonobacterales > Ktedonobacteraceae > Paraktedonobacter. Next base: position 3,799 of record DASZXF010000011.1, on the reverse strand, counting down.
GATTCATTGCCCCCTTGTTGCCAGATATCTCTTGATAGTGTATCGAAAAAGCAGACACAAGGGCAAGGGCGAAAGCGACAAACAGGCGCGCTTATCAGAGAGCGGAAGAGAGGGGTCTGTGACCAGGCCCGCCCCTTCCGGGATTCATTGGACTATAATACAGTATACTGACGCATCCAAATGCAAGCGCCTGTTCAACCTTCTCCTGCTCTGGCAAGCAGAACCGCCCGATATGGGTGAGCGAGCGACCGACAACAGCATATCAGACGGTCCATAGAATAGACGCGAGAGCGAGCATTACCCTCAATTTACCACTGTGGGCGAGCTATGATAATGAGCGTGCTCATGCGAGTGATCGGGCCAGTGCTGATGGTTGTGCTGATGAGGCACGCCCGGCGGCGGAAGTTCCTCTGGCGAATGGGTATGATCTCCCTGAAGATGATGGGGGTGATCGTGGCCGAACCAGCGCGCGGTGGGCTGGAAGTTGGCGGTGAGCAGACTCTGGCCATGATGCCAGCGCGCGCGGAAGATATCGTAGTTCTTTTTGCTCTTTGTGGCCCGCTCCTCTTCACTCAAGCTGAACCATTCGCGGTGTGGATGCTTGATGAGCTGTTGTTCAACCTCAGTTGTGCTCAGAGCGCGATAGCCAGCGGTTTTGAAGAAGAAGCTGAAGTGAATATCCATCAGGCGATAGAAGCGGAAACGCTCGTCGATCCAGCCGACTTCGGGCAGGAGCGCGCGGCGAAAGGCCAGCAAATAACCTTCGACGGCGTCCACATCGGGACCGGGGTCCGCGCGAAACTCGCGCAGGTCGTCAGTGACCAGACCGTAGGGGCCGGCCACGCCATTCAGAGGTTCGGCCAGCAGCGCGGCCAGCGGCTGCCAGATGTCGCCATTGAGTTCAATCGAGGTGTCCAGCAGGACGATAAAGCGGCCCCGGCTGGCGCGCATGGTGGCGTTGCGGCCAGCCGCGAAGCCCATGTTATGATCGGCAAAGAGCACCTGGAGGGCAATGCGCTCGCCCTGCGCGCCGCTGAGATCGCCGGCTCGCGCCAGAGTTTGCAGATAGGCAAGCGTATCGTCGGTCGAGCCATTATCCACGATAACGACTTCCAGGGTATGCCCATGGGTATGGCGGCGAATGCTCTCCAGGCTGCGCTCAAGATCCTCGCGACTGTTGTGCGCAAGCAGGTTGATGGAAAATTCGCACTGGTCGGGCGTGGCGAGATGGTTGGGGGCATCGCTGGAGCTGGAAAGGACGTGGAACTCATCTTCCAGGCGGCGCGGCAGAATGAGCGAGCCGCGCGGCGTATCGCGCAGCGTATAACCGGCGCTGGCCAGGCTGGCGCGCACCTGATCCGCCTCGGCGAAGCGCCGCTGCTGACGGAGCGCCTGGCGTGCCTCGACCTGAGCGGCCACTTCAGCGGGGACGGCGGCCAGGTAGGTGCGGGGATCGAGTCGCTGCTCTGGCTCGTCGCTCAGCAAATAGGCGCGCAGACCAAAGCCCAGAATACGATCAAAGTCGAGCAGCAGGCGTACTTTCTGCGTGGCGTCCAGTTCGGGCGCGCGCAACATGCGCCAGACCAGCGCCATGGCTCTGGGAAAATTCAGGTCGTTCTCCACCGCCTCCAGAAAAGCCGTTTGCCAGGGATTTTCCGGCAGAGGATCGCCGGCCAGGGCAGCGGCCTGATCGCTGGCCAGGAACAGCGCATAGGCGCGATCTCGCAGACGTTCGAGAGAGGTCTGCGCGGCCTGCAAAGCGCGGAAGGTGAAGTTCAGACGGCTACGATAGAGGGCGGTCGTGTAGAAATAGCGCAGGGCCAGCGCATCGAAGCCACGCGCCTCGATGTCCGCGCGCGTATACGCGTTGCCGGTGGACTTGGCCATCTTCTGCCCATCGGCCAGCAAATGCTGAGCATGCACCCAGTAATTGACGTAGGTCTGACCGCTAAAGCCTTCGCTCTGGGCAATTTCGTCTTCGTGATGGGGAAAAATGTTATCGACGCCACCGGTGTGAATATCAAAATGAGGACCGAGATACTTCATGGACATGGCGCTACATTCGATATGCCAGCCGGGAAAGCCGCGTCCCCAGGGACTCTCCCAGGCCATCTCACGGCCCGGCTCAGCCGCTTTCCAGAGGGGAAAATCCTCCGGGTTGCGCTTCTCCTCGTTGCGCCCCTCGCGCACGCCATCCAGCATGCTCTCAAGCTGATTGCCGGAGAGTTTGCCATAACCAGAAAAGCGCTTGATGTCAAAGTAAATGTTCTCGCCACCCTGATAGGCCACCCCCTTCGCCAGCAAGCCCGCAATAATCTCGATCATCTCCGCCACGTGCTCGGTGGCGCGGGGAAAGACATGCGCAGGCTGGATATGCAGCGCCTGCTCATCAGCGTGAAAAGCCTCAGTATAGAACTGAGCAATCTGGGCGGATGTCTTGCCCTCTTTGCGCGCCTGGGCGATCATTTTATCCTCGCCCCGGTCGAGCATTTCCTGGCGCATATGCCCCACATCGGTGATGTTCTTGATCTGCTGCACACGCACGCCGCGATATTCAAAGACGCGCCGCAGCCAGTCAGCCATGGTAAAAGTGCGCAGATTGCCAATGTGAATGTTACGATAGACAGTTGGACCGCACGAATACATACGGATACTGCCAGCTTCTAAAGGAATAATCTCCTCAACTCGTCGATTCAGCGTATTGTAGATGCGCATATACAAAACCTCTGCGTTAGAAGCAACTATTGATCGAGTTCACAAAAACACGTGTTCAACACCTCTATGCTATGTCCCTGATCCGCTGCATGTCAAGTTTTTGCTCGGCCAGGCTGGCTCCATAAAATATGTTACAATGAAAGTCATCAACCTTTGAGAAGCTATTTTCACCGCCAGGGAAGGATCGAATGGGGTCTTATGAGCACAAAAACGAATGAGCTGCCCGTTTCTAAGACAAAGGACGAGCCGAGAAATCCGCGTTTGAGAATGGTTCTCCTGGTGGTGGGTGTGCTGCTGCTCACGCTCAATCTGCGCGCCTGCATTACCGGTGTGGGTCCGCTGCTCGGTCCAATCCGCGCGGAGGACGGACTTTCGGGCACGCTGGCGGGTCTGCTGACCACGCTGCCTCTGCTGGCCTTCGGCGTGATTTCTCCCCTGGCGCCGCGCCTGGCCCGCCGCTGGGGCATCGAAAGTATGCTGCTGGCCAGTATGGTGGGTCTGAGCGCAGGCGTGCTGCTGCGTTCATTACCGGCGCTCAGCCTGCTCTTTGTGGGCACTGCCCTGCTGGGCGCGGCCATCGCGATCAGCAATGTGCTCATTCCGAGCCTGATCAAACGCGATTTCCAGCGCCATGTGGGACTGATGACCGCCATCTACTCCACCCTGGTCAGCGCCAGCGGAGCTATCGCCGACGGGGTGAGCATTCCGCTGGCCGAGAATGGCGGCCTGGGCTGGCGCGGCTCCCTGGCCTTCTGGGCGCTACCAGCCCTGCTGACCGCGCTACTCTGGCTGCCGCTGCTCCGTGGGCGTCCGCGCCAGTTGATAGCGAGCACGCAAATCAGCAAACAGATTACACGCGGGGTCTGGCTCTCGCCGCTGGCCTGGCAGGTAACGCTTTTCATGGGCCTGCAATCGCTGACCTTCTACGCCACCATCGCCTGGTTCCCTACCCTCTTCGAGAGTCACGGTCTGAGTCCCGCCGACGCCGGCTGGCTGCTCTCGCTGCTCCAGTTATCCGGCGTGGTCGGTTCGTTTGTCGCTCCTCAGTTGGCGGGACGTATGCGCTCCCAGCGCGTGCTGGTGG
>DASZXF010000010.1:0-4779 GCA_035546055.1 Ktedonobacteraceae bacterium | reverse complement strand
ACGCCTGGTAAATGCCAGCCTGCCTGAAAACGAGGAGGTGCGCGATGAATGGCGGCTCTGGTTGACCTTCTGGGGAGAAGTGACCCGCAACGAACGCCTGCGCGCGGTGAGCGAGAAACAGCATCGCCGCTGGACGCGCTTCCTGGCGCGCATCATCGCCGAGGGCTGCGCAGCCGGCGAGTTCGCGCCCGTCGATCCCCAGGCTACGGCGATCCAGATGGCGGCCCTGATCGATGGCCTGGCCATCCAGACGACGCTGCAAAATCCCGCCCTTCCTCCCGCGCGGATGCGGGAAATCTGTCTTGGGGCGCTGCGCCAGGTGCTTTACTGAGCAGAGGCCAGCCACAACGCACAGCAGCGAGAAATACTTCCGCTTTAAGGACGCTTCTTCTCCCTGGGAGCTGCCCCTCCTGATACACGGCAAAGTTACCTGCGGACCGGCGCTCGCCTGCGGGTCACTTTGCGCCACGCCGGCCAGATATGGCGCTGTTTAGATCCAGGAGAGGCGCAGGCGCTCCAGCAGGCGGCGCACCGGTCCCTGCTGCCAGAAGTCTTTGATGCCGAACTGGCGCGTGGCCCAGATGTAGATAAGCATGCCGCCGGCCAGTTCGACCGCCAGTTTAAAGATCGCGAAGATGGTGCCGACAAAACCCAGGCTTTGCGAGAGGGTGGTGATCAAAATGGCGTCGAAGAGGAAGCGCAGGGCCAGCAGGGCCAGGCCCATGGCCGACGAGGCGAGCAGGACGCGCCCGGCAAAGATAGCCAGTTTGCGCAGCCCCAGCATGCCGATCTTTTTCTGCAAGAGATAGAGCAGCACTGCCGCTTCGAGCAGGCCAGCCACGGAGGTCGAGAAGGCCAGGGCGCCAAGTCCCCAGGCCGATCCCCACTGAGCGGCGTTGACGACCTGCAGGAGAATCAGGCTGAGCAAAATCTTGAGCACAAATTGCGCCACACTGACAATCACTGGCGTCTTACTATCGCGGAAGGCATAGAAGGAGCGCGTGAGGATCTCGACGCAGGCCAGCCCGGCCAGACCAAGGGCAAAGAAGGCCAGGGGGATGGCGGTCGAGGTGGCGCTATTCAGGCTAAAGGCGCCATGCTGGAGTAAGACCTGAATGATGGGCAGACCCAGGATGATCAGGCCAATGCTGGATGGAATGGACATGAAGAGAATGCTGCGCAGAGTGTCTTCGATGATGGTGCGCACGCGGTCATGCCGACCCAGAGTGACGTTTTCGGCCATGGTGGGGAAAGCGGCGGTGGAGACAGCCATGCCGAAGATGCCCAGCGGCAACAGGACCAGTTGCAAGGCCTGGTAGTATTGTGTAATCAAGCCCTGCTGCGAAACCAGGGGTCCGACCGCCAGGAGCAGAATCAGGCCGCGATCAACAAAAGTCGAGAAGTAGAGCATGGCCGCGTTGAGCACGCGCGGGAGCATCTGGCGTCCGATCAGCAACACGCCAGGATGCTTCCAATCGAAGGTGAAGGTGTAGCGCATCTTCTCTTTGAAGACGCCGGGCACCTGCACGCCGATCTGGAGGAGCGCGCCCAGGATGACGCCCACGGTGGCGGCGTAGACTGAAAACGTGGTGAAGGCGGGGGTGCGTCCGAAAAAGGTCAACAGGAAGCCGGGCAGCAGACCGACGATGAGGCCGACATTGTAGAGAACAGTGCCGATGGCCGGTAACAGGAAGTTCTGACGCGCGTACAGCACCGAATTGACGATCACGCCGCCCCCCATGATGATGGACTGGAAAAGCATGATGCGTGTCAGAGAGATGATCAGGCCCATTTCTTCGGCTGAGACGTGAGGATTGTAAAGCGGCACCAGCCAGGGAGCCAGGAGCATGGCGATCAGGGCCAGGACACACATGATGGCCAGGGCCAGGTTGAGCGCGGAACTGGCGATGCGCCAGGCGGCCCTGGGATCTTTCTCCCCGATCATATAATGGGTAAAAACAGGAATAAAGGCGGAACTGAGCGCGCCCCCGGCCACGACATTAAAGATGAGATCGGGAATCAAGAAGGCCTGCAAATAGGCATCCGAGACCGGCGAGGTGCCAAAGACGTAGGCAAAAAGCGATGTCCGCAGCAAGCCTAAAATACGCCCGACGACAAATGAGCCGGTCAGAATCATGGTGGCGCGGGCCATAACGGCCTTCTGCCTGGTAGCAGTGTCCTCTTTCAGACCCGGGCGCGCGGCCAGCAGACCGTTTGAACCTTTGGCGATGGCCGGCAGGGGACGACTGGGCAGCGAGAGCAGACCGGAGGGACCGCGCGGCGCGATAGGCGTGGTCGGCATGTCCTCCACGCTGGCATTCATCAGCGGCGGCGCCTCCGCCGGAGCTGGTGGCTGCGTCTCCCAGAGCGATTGCGCAACGGAGGGCGAAAGGTCCGCAGACACAGGAGGAGGTGCCGCCGGAGAGCTGAAAAGCTGCGCCAGGAGAGAGCCTGGCTTCGACTTCTGAGCCTGACCACCCTGCATGGTATTGGTAGTATCGCGCTGCCCTCCCTGCTGACGGCGCATGCGCTCGGCGCGCAACTGCTGCAGACGCGTCTGGCGCAGCATGGGCAAGGGCTGCGAGGGCTGAGGAGCGTTAAAATACTGATACTCCATGCCCTGACCATATCCCAGGCTGGAGCCCATATCCAGCAGCGGCTCCTGATACGGCGCGACATCGACGGGCATCTGCGGCTGCTGATCCGCCACCTGCGCCTGTGGTACCACGCCCGGCGGTATCGATGGGACTGGTGGTACCGGTAGCGGACCCGATGGCATACCATAGGCTCTCAAAGAGCGAAAAGGCGCCTGAGTCTGACCCGGCGCGGGTGTCGCCGAGGCCGATGGCAAGGGCTGCGCTGACAGGCCCGGTCCCTGCGGCTGCGGAAAGGCGGGCAAGATCCCTGAGACGGGTGGCAAGGGCTGGGAAGGGATAGCCATCCCCGCTGCGGGTGGAAAGGCTGGCAAATTCCCTGAGACGGGTGGTAAAGGCTGCGAAGGAATGGCCGATCCCGGCGCGGGTGGAAACGTCGGCAGCACGCCCGAAACAGGTGGCAAGGGCTGCGAGGGTACTGACGCCTGCGGTGACGCGAGAGCCTGCAACAGTCCCGTCGCGGACGGCAAAGGTTGCGAAGGGACGGCAGGCGTGGATGGTTCGATGACAGCCGCTTCTTCAGGCTGATCCTGCTCATACTGCCAGCCGTAATAGGCCGACTGCTGCTGTGGCTCTGGTATACCTCCCGGTTGAGGAAAAGGCGGATATTGACCTTCGTTGCCCAAATTAATCACCTGTTAGTATTTTCAAATAAAGATATCCCTGGCCTTGCGTCTATTTCTAGCTCACGCTTCTTTCTGTTGGAGACAGGCTTCTACCTGCAAAGAGCCTGCAAGGTGTTATGCCGGCAAAGTGTTCCCTACGGTACAGATTCGCCTGCAAGCATATCATACCAGACTGGCATCTTCCAAACTGGACCCCCGAAAGTCATAGGGCGTTATCCCGCGCACGCTGGCGCTCCCGGTAACGCCGGGGAAATGCTCGCACCCAGGCGCGCTGCTCCTCGGTTTCGGGCACGTTGTAGCCACGCACGGCGGAAAGCTCCTGGCAGGCACGCTCAGGCGTGAGGCCGCTGAGAACGAGCACGCAGGCCGCGATGAGGGCTGAGCGTCCCAGACCCATGCGACAGTGCGCCACCACATGCTTGCCCTGCGCGAGCAGATCCCGCAACTGTTCTAACAGCGCCAGGGTGTCGTCAGAAAAGGGGGGAACGTGGTGATCGGGAATGGGATAGGAGAAATAGGCAATCCCCAGGTGTTGACAGACCTCGGCCTCGCTGCGCAGGTCGAGTTCACCGACCTCCTCCGGCGTCAGCAGCGAGACCATGACATCTACCCCTTCATAATAGAGAGCTTTCATTTCATCGGCCAGCCAGTCACCACCACGCGGGCGTGGCATGATGCTCACCTTTCCCGCCGGCAACTGCCGCACCGTGTAGAGACGGGCAAGCGCAGACAATGCGAACTCCTTCCTGTTCACCGAACGCGGCACACGCATCAAAAGAAAAAGGTGGCCAGCAAGATGGCACCTACCAGGAATAATACCAGATAATCGGCCCATGTGAAGCCCTTTTCATATAAACGCGTCTGTCGTCCTTCAACCTGATAGCCGCGCGCCTCCAGGGCGGTCGCCAGGTCCGAGGCGCGGCGCAGGGTGTTGCGCAAAAACGCGACCAGCAGGGCCAGAACGCTCTGCAAGCGATTACGCGGTGAGCCACTGCTAAAACTGGCTCCGCGCGCCGCCTGCGCTTTGCTCAACTGCTCAAATTCCTCAAAGAGCGTGGGAATGAAACGCAGAGAGATGAGGGTCATCAGGGCAAAGTCGTCCACAGGCAGACGCAGCCAGCGCAAGGGCGTGAGCAGCATAGTCAGCCCCTCGATGAGCGCGATAGGTGAGGTGGTCATGGTGAGCAGGAGCGAACAGGGATAGAGCACAAGGTAGAGCAGCACAAAGATGCTGGAGGTCCAGAAGGTCTCATCGGTAATCATATAGGCCAGGCGCGGAGTCGGATAGGCCGGCTGCGCGTTATAGGCGAAGAAGGTGGTAGTGCCCAGGATAATAACCAGCCAGACAACCACGGCACGAGCGCGTCCGAGCAAACGGCGAAAGGTCGCGTTGCGCAGAGCTGGTATGGGCAGATACGTCAACAAGAGATACGCGCCAACCAGTCCCACCAGGGTAGCCGCCACACCGATCAGCAGCGCCGGCGTGAGCATCAGCGGCG
>DASZXF010000009.1:0-2229 GCA_035546055.1 Ktedonobacteraceae bacterium | reverse complement strand
TATCTCTTGATGGCTGATTCGCCAGTTATTCCATGCCCGGCTTCCTGCTCTGAGGAGCTTCACCTGCGTTTGATCGGCCATCTTTGCTTCACTTTCTCGGCGGATACCATGCCCAATCAAGGGGATAGAGCGGCCTGGCGGTACGGGCTCAGGTCCAGCTTGCTTGATCCGCGCAGATATCATATCATGCTTTCAATCCTCTGATGGTCCCGGTCAGGTCATTTTTTTCCCGGGATGGACAGGAAGGAGAAGCAGATATTGCCAGCAAACAAACGAGAGGTGCCAGCATATGAACTGCTTCTCAGCACGCTTGCCACGCTTCCGGGGGCGCGGTTTGTGGTCGATGAGGCCGGGGTGATCATCTATGCCAGCGCGAATACGCGGACGTTGACTGGCGCTGCCCCGGAAGCGGTGAGCGGGCAGGTTTTGTGGCGATGTGTTCCGCAACTGGCCAGCGCTTCGCTCTACCAGGCTATGCTCAGAGCCTGGCGCACGCACGAGCCGCTCAACGTAGCCTATGCTTCTCCCGTCACCCGGCGGAAGGTCTACGCGCAGCTCGTGCCGGGCAGCCTGGGTCTGACTGTCTTTTTCCCCGCAGAGGTTGGCTCAGGGGAATTTCAGGAGACCTTGCAGCAGAGCGAACAGCGCTATCTCAATCTGCTGGAGAGCATTTCTGACCGGGTGGCTATCCTGACTCCCGATGGGCGGGTGCTGGAAATCAATCGACGGCCCCTGGAGGATGCTCATCTGCGGCGTGAGGAGGTGATCGGACTGCCACTCACCGCGACCCCCTGGTGGTCATACGAGCCGGCTGTCCAGCAGCAATTACAGCAGGCCATCGCGCGGGCCGGCCAGGGCGAGATTGTGCGCTTTGAAACCAGGATACGCTTCCGGGAGGGCGTGTATCGCGATCTGGCGATTACGTTGACCCCCTATCACAATGTCGAGGGCCAGATTGAGTACCTCATCTATGCCGCCCTGGATATCAGCGTCCGCAAGCGCGCCGAAGCCGATATCCATTCGCTCGTCGGCGCGCTTCCCCAGTTCGTCTGGACCGGTCGCCCGGACGGCTCGGAGTTCTCCTACAGCCAGAGCTGGCATGACTACACCGGCCTGACGCATGAGCAAGCGCAGGACGAGGGATGGATGCAGGCGACGCATCCCGATGACCGGCAGCGCGTTCAGGAAGGATGGCGCCAGGCGGTTCGCATGGGAATGCCTTATGAGATAGAACAGCGGTTGCGCCACGGGGCGAGCGGAACCTATCGCTGGTTTCTCTTGCAGGGCAGGCCGCAGAGAGATGAGCAGGGGACCGTTCTCCGGTATGTCGGCACCTGGACTGATATCGAGGACCGTAAACAGGCCGAACAGCGTCTCAAGACCAGCGAGAAGAACTGGCGGGTGCTGGCCGAGACGGTGCCGCAGATTGTGTGGGTGACCCGGCCCGATGGTCAGAATGAGTATAAGAATCAGCGCTGGTCTGACTATGTGGGAGAGGCAGGCTCGTATGACACCTGGGGACATCTCCAGTACGTCCATCCCGACGACCGGGAGAGCAGCCAGGCCTGCTGGCAGCGGGCGATGGAGACTGGCGGCATGTATGAGCATGAGGAGCGTCTGAGGAATGGACGGACGGGGGAGTACCACTGGTTTCTCTCACGCGGAGCGCCGGTGCGCGATGAAAGCGGTCGGATTGTCAAATGGTTCGGCACCCTCACGGATATAGAGAGCCAGAAGCGCACCGAGGAAGCCCTGCGCCAGAGTCAGGAGCGCGCGAACATCCTCATGAATTCAAACATCATTGGCATCAACATCACCGAGGGGGAGCAGGTGATTGAGGCTAACGATACCTTTTTGCGCATGATCGGCTATACCCGCGAGGATTTGCAGGAAGGACGGCTGAATGAGTTGCACATAACTTCTCCCGCGGATCGCGCTCGCAGTCAGCAAGCGCAGCAAGCCCTGGCCGCGCAGCAATCGGTAGCCCATTTTGAAAAGACCTATATCTGTAAGGATGGCAGCCATCTCCCCGTTGTGGTGGGCCGCGTGCGTCTCCAGAATCAGCCCTTCCAGAGCATCGGCTTTGTCCTGGATAATACGGCGCGCAAAGAACTGGAGGAGCGCAAAGACGCCTTTATCAGCATGGCCGGACACGAACTGAGAACCCCGCTGGCGGCCTTAAAGCTGCAAACGCAACTGCTCGAAAGGCACCTGGCCAGGCAGGGAATA
>DASZXF010000008.1:0-2740 GCA_035546055.1 Ktedonobacteraceae bacterium | reverse complement strand
CTCGGCCAGAGCGCGCGAAGGACGGCCAATCAGAGTCGCATCGGGATCGTCCTGACCAGGGATGCGCGGTTGTATGTCGATATCCGGCTTCTCCACTCCAGGGGTACGCGATTGCGCATCTGGCCCTGGCTGATTGGCTGGCGGCAACGGAGAAGCTGGTCCTGGCTGATTGGCTGGTTGCGCCGGGGAAACAGGTCGATTCGCGGGTACATTCGCTGTTCGGGGAGGATTCGCCGCAGAGACGGACGGCTGGACCGGAGGAGGCGGTGCAGGCGGCACCGCCGGGGGAGCGAGTGGACCAGGAGCGTAGGGCTGAACGGGCCTCTGTTCAGGCGAAAGGGGAGGCCGCTGCGCCGGGAATGGCGAGGTAACGCGAGGTGGAAAGCCGGGCTGGCCGCCAGCGAACATCTGCAAGCGCGCGAACTCCTGACCGAAGGCGCGCAGAGATGGAAAACGCTGCGCCGGATTCTTGGCGAGAGCGCGCTGAAAAATGGCATCAAGAGCCGGGTTCAGATGGGGATTCAACTGACTGGGAGCGGGCGGCTGAACTTCCCGGTGTTGATGGATGAGCTGCCCTGGCGTTCCTTGAAAGGGGAGCGTACCTGTCAGCAGAGAAAAGGCCATCACGGCCAGCGCGTACTGATCGCTGGCGGGCTGCGCGTGGCCGTCCCATTTTTCGGGCGCCAGATAGGCCGCAGTGCCGCGCACATACATGCTCTGACTCAAACCCCGACTGGAGTTCGTAGCAAAAAACGACGCCAGGCCAAAGTCAGTTACGAGAAAAGTGGGAAATCCGGCGGACTGGGCAGGCGCGGCGGCGAGCAGAATGTTCGTCGGCTTGATATCCTGGTGCAGCACGCCATACTCGTGGGCATAGTGCAAAACTTCGGCGGTCTGAGAGATCAGGTTGAAAATGAGAGCAGGAGAGAATGCCGCGCGCTGGTTAGCCTGAGAAAGCCAGTCCGCCAGCGAACCGGCGGGATAATACGGCAGGGCGACAAAGGCGTACAGCGCTTCCTGGCCATGTTCCAGACCGCAATCGAGCACCGGCGCAATGCGCGGATGAACCAGGCGCGCGATAGCCCGCATGAGTTCGTCAAAGCGCTGTTCCAGACGCCCGGTCAAAGCCTCATTTGTCCGAAAAGCTTCATCCACGCGTATAATTTTCACAGCCACCTCGCGCCGTGAACGCGTATCCCTGGCCAGATAGGTCATGCCAGTTCCACCGCCGCCAATCTGGCGCAGGATCTGATAATGTCTCAGGGGGGCATAGGCGAGTGACATAGAGTGTTTCTCCTGATAGAAAAAGCCCGGCTATACTGCAAAGCGCAGAGCAGAAAGTAAATTTGATCATTTTATGCGTAGTATAGCATGTTTTTTCTGCGTCTCAAAAACACCTGACCTCTTCAGGCAGGGCTTCCCCATTCTCATAAACTCTTCAATAGAAGACAGCTTGTTGTCTGAACGAGGCTTCTCCTCCATTTTTTGCGGAAGATTGTCAGTCCTCCCGAATCTTGATCCCGTTGGAAACGTCCTGGCGGTCAGTACCCGTCTCCGAGAAAGAGGAGGGCACGCTCAAGCGGCCCGGCCCTCTTTTGCGGGTTCTGCTGCTGTCGCTGCCGGTGATTTTCCAATGGGATGACATGCGGGATGAAGCGTAGAATGGCGGGGGCAGGCAGGTGGCGGGATTGCATGTTGAGCTTGCCTGCGTTAAAATAGGATTGCGCGCAATTGAATGGCATCTAATGCATAACAGGTTGCAGGATAGGCGCGATAACGCTGAGATTGGAGAGAGCCAGTATGGCAGAGATCGATATGCAGGGTAAGGTTTGCCTGGTGACGGGCAGCAATTCGGGCATTGGCAAAGTCACGGCCAGAGAACTGGCCCGTATGGGGGCTACCGTGGTGATGGTTTGCCGCGATTCCACCAGAGGCGAGGCGGCACGCAAGGAGATTCAGGAAGCGACCGGCAACCAGCAGGTTGATCTGCTCATCGCCGACCTGTCTTCACTGGCCGATGTGCGCCGCGTGGCCGCCGAGTTTAAACAGCGCTACAAATATTTACATGTGCTGATTCATAATGCCGGGGGCGCCAATCATCGGCGCAAGGTGACGCCCGATGGCTACGAGGCCACCCTGGCCACGAATTACCTGGCCCCTGCTTTGTTGACTGAACTGCTGCTCGATGTGCTGCGCGCCAGTGCGCCCGCGCGCATTGTCAATGTCAGTTCGATGGCCCATACGCGCGGCAAGATCGATTTCGCCGATTTACAGGGCGAGCAGCGCTATACGACGTGGAAGGCCTATGGTCAGGCCAAGCTGGCGCTGATTCTCTATACCTATGAACTGGCTCAGCGGCTTGAGGGCAGCGGCGTGACTGTCAACGCCCTGCATCCCGGCGTGATTGCCAGCAACTTTGACCAGGGCTTGAGTCCATTCATGCGCTGGGGCTGGAAGCTGATTACGCCCGTGTTGTCCACCGTGGAGCAGGGAGCGCGCACAACGCTCTACCTGGCGACCTCGCCCGAAGTCGAGGGCGTGAGCGGCAAATACTTCTCCAACCGCAAAGCGGTCAAATCCTCCCCCCGCTCTTACGACGTGGCCGTGCGCCAGCGCCTCTGGCAGATAACCGAGGAACTGACGCGCGTCCATGCCACTGTTTCGTGAGAAAATCGGGATAGTAAGAATCATCTGCCCCGGGAGAGAAGCGAGCGATGCGATGGACACTCCCGGGGCAGAT
>DASZXF010000007.1:0-3582 GCA_035546055.1 Ktedonobacteraceae bacterium | reverse complement strand
CGTGCCAATACCACAAGAGGCAGACATAATCTGCAAGACGCCAGAGCAGGGATGAGCGGCAGGGAGGTGAGCAACTGCCTGATCGAACCCCCATGAGAGGAGTGCAGTTTATGTGGAATCGTTTTCAACCTGTTTCCTGGGTCGCGGCTATTTTGCTTCTATTGCTCAGCAGTACAGGCATAGCTCACGCAGCGACAGTTCCAGCCAATCATCAATATCCCTCAACGACAACAACAACGACGGCTACGGCGGCTGATTTTAGCCAATTCGCCGGTCAATGGGTGGCGCATGGCGCGTTTCTGATTATCTCGCCCGATGGCAGCGCGAACTTTGGGGCGCGCACCTACAACTGGTGTGGTCCAGATGTACCGCAGCCCTGCGATTCGCTGAGTGGAAATCAACTGCGTTACGGCTATCATGCCCGGATTGAGCTGTCAAATGTCAGAGACTCTGTAGCTTATGGCACAGTTACAGAGAGTAATCAGCAGCCTGATAATGTAGACACAACAGTTACCCTGACGCTGGGGCCGGCAGATACCCTGATTTATAGCAACAATGGTTCAGTGCTTTTTCTCTGCGGACCCAGAGCACCGGCTGGCACATGCGGAGCATAAACGAGGCTGATGGACAAAAAAGAGACGGCGAAGCGAGAGGTTCGCCGTCTCTTTTTGTGGCTTCTCCGGCCCTTGCGCGCGTTTTCCTCCGCCATATTTCACGCTCCTCAAGCGGATCGATATGCTGTTTCGTCCAGGTTGCTCACACGCAACTGATGATACAGAATAAAACCACAGAGGCCAGGTGTTCTGGCACTATAGACAGAAGGTAGAGCAGCGCCGAGCCGATCAGCTAGAGCTGACTGGCGAGCCGGATATCTTTAGCTGGCGTCAAGCTTATCACAGAAAAGAGCACTTATCATGACCGCTATTGAGTTGCCCCAGGGCATGGCTGAGGACACCATCGTGATGTCTTTCGGGCACCCGGACCCCGCGACCTTGCCTGTACAGGAATTAGAAGAGGCCATGCTGCGCGTCATGCATGGACCGCGTTCACGGACCGCCTTGCAGTATGGCGCGGAGCAGGGGACGCAGAGTCTGATTGAACTGCTGGCGGCAAAGATCACGCGCGAGCAGGGTATGGAAGTGCGGCCAGCGAATATCATGATTATCGCTGGCTCAACGCACGCGGTTGATATGCTGGCCCGGCTCTACGTCAGGCCGGGGAGCGCCATCCTGGTGGAAGCGCCAACCTACGCGGACAGTCTGCACATTTTTCGGGATCAGCACCTCGAACTTTGCGGCATACCCATGGACGAAGAGGGACTGCTGCCCGCCGCCCTGGAGGAGCAGATCGAGCGTCTGCGTACACGCGGCACCTCGCCTGACCTGCTTTACACCGTACCCACCTTTCACAATCCCACAGGTCGCACCCTTTCCACAGACAGGCGCAGAGAAATCATCGAACTGGCGCGGAAGCATCATTTCTGGATCGTCGAGGACGATGTGTACCGCGATCTCACCTTCACCGGCGCGGTTCCACCCAGTTTTTATACCCTGGCCGGCGGAAAACAGGTTCTGAGCATCGGCAGCTTCTCCAAAACCCTCGCGCCCGGTCTGCGCCTGGGCTGGCTGGTCGCGCCTGAAGCAGAGATCCAGCGCTGCGTTGAATGTGGCACCACCTGCATGGGCGGAGGAGCGAATCCGCTGGTCGCGCATATGGTAGCCGAATACGCCCGTAACGGTGCCTGGGAAGCGCATATTCAGACCCTGCGCACCCTGTACCGGGAGCGGCGCGACTGCGCACTCGCCGCCCTGGACCGTTTCATGCCCGCCGAAGTGACCTGGACCCGTCCGCAGGGCGGCTTCTTCCTCTGGTTAAGTCTGCCCGCTCATCTGCAAGCTCAGGAAATCAGGCAGGCAGCTCTCCAGCAAGGTCTTGCCGTCAGCGCCGGTGAAGGCTTCTTCGTCAACCCCGCCGATGGCGCTCGTCATCTGCGTCTCACCTACAGTTGCGCCTCCCCGCAGGATATTCAGCGCGGCATCCAGATCCTCGCCCGCGTCATTAGCGAGCGGCTCTAAAACAGGCGAGACGAGGCAGACATGCCTGCCTCGTCTCGTCGCCCCGGAAGGCCAGGCTTCGCTCAAAATGAGCTACTTCCTGGCGCAAGCCTATGATTGGCGCAGAGCGGGCATGGGCACAGGAATGTTAAAGGTGCTGCTGCCCACGCCTACGCCGCCAGTGCAGCTATTGGGCGGTGTGGTGCAGGCGCCTCGCGATGAAGGACACTCGGCGGCCCAGAACATAAAGCCCAGCATACCGCTGGTCGTGCCAGCTCCATTGGGAGCCACGGTCTGTACATACGTAGCGGTCGTCTGGATCAGCGAGCCGGAGAACTGATAGCATTCGGGCGGAAGACTATTGCCCTTAGAATCGCTGATGTACATGCTGCCAGCGAGCTTGGCCGGAGCCAGCGCTGGAATGGGTGGGTTGTACTGCGACTTGCCATCGATGTGCTCCTGCCAGTTAGCCTCAGCGGAGCTTGTGCTCGGCTGTTTGCTCGGCACCATAGCGTTAGCATAGTCAAGGACCGGATTGGTCGTCGTCAGCCAGTCAGTAGTGGCTCTGGTGGCCAGTGGTATCAGCCAGCGGTCGCCGGCGGCCAGATCGATAGTCAAACGCGCCGCCGGATTCGCGCCTGTTGGATCATACGGCTCCTGCGAGCGATAGGCATTGATAAACGCCTGCAGGCCGTCCAGGTTCGGTGAACTGGAATTTTCATAGTCGATTTCCATGCCCACGCCTAACTGTTGAGCCACCGCCGCCGCGTTCAGCCCCAGTTGCGTCGGATTGGTAGCCAGGGCTTGATCCCAATAGTCGGCATAGGTAATACCTCCGATAGAGAGCATGACGCGAACATTGTGGCTTTTGAAATAGTTCACAATATCCGCCGTCATCCCCACGGGAACGCCCTGCGAGGTCTGGGCATCAGTGGTCTTATTGAGGAGTTTGAGCGGCTGAACAAAGCTCAGCACCACCAGATTAACCGAAGGCACGCCATCTCCGCGATCAATCAGCCAGTGATTTTTGCTATCGAACTCACTGACCGAGCGTACCGTACCCCAGATACAGGCATCATTGCTACAGGCCCAGGCGCCATAGACCGAGATAGGATTGCCGGTCGCATGCGCAAGCCCTGCTACATGTTGAGCCGCGTTCGCGCAAGGAACGTAGAGCAAGAGCAGCATCAGTGCTGCCAGAGAGCTGAGCAAACCCATACTCGCCCGCTGCAAAGTCATGGTGTGACTCCTTTGAAAAGGCCCACGTACCGCCTCATGCGGTGTGTAAAGCCCACGAGAAGAAAAACAACAGAATGGCCTGAGACCACCTTTCTGGCAGAAGAAAAGTGATTCATGAGAGAAAGTTGCAGAAAAGCGCGGAAAGTTACGGCTCCATTCATCAATTTTTGCGAGAAAACATCCAGGCCGTAACCAGAGAGGGGCAAATTGCAACTGTTCTAACGAGGACTCATCCTGGACATTTCATCCCGAAATATGCCGGCCAGTCCAGGATGATCACACTCTCTTT
>DASZXF010000006.1:0-9252 GCA_035546055.1 Ktedonobacteraceae bacterium | reverse complement strand
ATGGCCAATCGGCAGATGGCTGTGCAGAACCACGTGACCCAGTTCATGAGCCAGGGTAAAACGGCGAAAGGTAGGCGAAAGATCCCGGCAAAGCCAGATCAGCGGCTCGCCAGGCTCCAGATAACCATAGGTGCCGGCAGGGTAATCGTCCGGGTGAAAGGTCGCCACTTCACAGCCCAACCAGCTCACGACCTGCTCCACCGGCGTCTGCTCATCCTGCCATTGCGGATGTTCCAGGCGAAAACGCCGCAAGACATCCCGCGCAGCCGCCACCGCCTCAAGACGCATAGATACATCCATACATTTCCCTCGAATTCTCCTGACTTATGTCCTCTTATTGTATCATTCCATTCCAGTCCCCGGCATCTGGAACCCCCCTTCCGTCAGACCTTTCCCCGGAGATCGCCTCTCTTCATCCCTCAATAGCACACATAGTTAAAGCTCTACAGCACAGATAGGCTGTCTCCCGCGCAGTGTGCTCCACAACAGGCGCAAAAAGCGCAAAACAATAGCACACATTCTGGCATGATTCTTGCATCATAGAATAATGTGTACCAGTGTGCTCTACAAAACTGGTTTTTGCGATGGTTGGAAGTGTGTGGGCGCTGCTATTCTGCATTACTCCCAACAGCACAGATAAGAACCGAGATTTTTCATCCCAAAAGCAGCGCATAGACATTGGATAAATATCTTTGAGAGCGGGAAGACATTTCTATGGCAGGAACCATCTGGTCAAAACAACTGGCAGAGCTTCGTACAGCCACGACTCTGGCGACCTGGCGCTGGCGCCAGCAGTGGCTGCTTTTGCTGATCAGTAGCCTGGGAGTTTTAAGCGCGATGACGCTGATTTGCGCGCTCCCCCTCATCTCGGCGGTGACGCTCACGGCTGGTCTGCGCACAACGCTGCGCGCCTCGCCAGATAACACGAAGATCGAGGCCAGGATAGGCCTGTCGGCGATCTCTTCGGCATCTTTAAAGGAAGCAACTCAGCAGGTCTCGTCGCTTTTCTCGCGAGACCTGAATGCATACGTCCAGACGACAGGAGACCTTTCCACACAGTTTGAGGTTCCCAAATGGCTCATCTCAGGCACAGGTTCGGAAGTCATTCTGCATGGCGCGTCGATGCGTTCCGCTGCCGCTCACTTGCAACTCCTCCAGGGACATCTACCCGCTGAAAATGACAGCATCTCGCCAGAGAATGCGACACTGGATGTCGCGCTGACCAGTTCGGCGGCGAACTACATGCGGGTGCATCTCGGATCACTGGTCACGCTGGTAGCTGTGACAAAAGTGTTGCCGGACACGCCTGACCAGGAGCCTGAGATCGGCTCACAGGCGCTCACCCTGCGCGTGGTTGGCATTTTCCAGACCGTGCCCGGCGACTCGTACTGGCATAACCAGACCTTTCAGGAGCCAGCTCCGCTCCCCAATCAGAATCCAGTCCCGTTCCATGTGCTGATGTCCAGCGGCACCTTCCTGCAATGGGCTGACCAACTGGCTCAGGCCAGCCACACCAGGGGCATAGCCTTTAGCAATGTGTTGACCGGCTTTCTTACCTATACCCTGAAGCCTGAGCATATTGCGAGTTCACAGCTCAATGATCTCATCAACAGCCTGCAGCGCCTGCAAGCTGATGTCTCTCACATGCGGGCACAGTCCTCTGATTTCAATGATACCGAGGCTACCTTTCCCTATCTTGCCGGCGTGAACATTACCGGAGCCACGCTCCATGATCCGTCCGGGCCAGAACTGCTCGAAACGTTCCAGAATGAAATCCTGCTTGGCAACATCACGACCCTCATTCTGACCATACTGATCGCCAGCCTCATGCTTCTCTTCGTCGGCGTCCTGGCTCAAACCCAGGTCGAACGCCAGACGCCCGCGCTGGCCCTGCTACGCAGCCGAGGAGCCAGCAGCCTCCAGGTGCTGACAACATTCTTTTTACAGAGTACCCTGCTCTGCCTGGTCACCGTCTGCATCGCTCCCCTGCTGGCCCTGGTCCTGGTCCGGTTGGTAACACCTCACATCCTACCATCGCCAGCCCTGGATGCGCTGACAGTGCTGCCAGCCTCCTTTGCCGAGTTATCCGCCACGGTCGGCCTTTACACGCTGGCCGCGTTGATAATTGTCCTGGGAGCGCAACTGCTGGCTTTCATCGTCGCGCTACGGGGAAACATGCTGACCCTGCGCCGGGAAACCACGCGCTCAACGCATCGTCCTCTCTGGCTGCGCTGGCGCCTGGATCTGCTTCTGGCAGTCATCGCCCTGGCTATTTATGGCTTTGCCTTTTATACGCAGAATATTCAGCAATTGCTCGACACGCAATCTCAACTCTTGCTTTTGACGCCCCTCAACCTGATCGCGCCGCTCTTGCTGCTGCTGGCCTGCCTGCTCTTTTTCTTGCGCTTCTTCCCGCTGTTCACGCGCTTCTTATTGCGCCTGGCGGTCAATAAACGGGACGCGCCTTCGCTGCTGGCGGTGGCACAGATTGCGCGCACGCCGCGCCAGCCCTTGCGCCTGATTCTGCTGCTCGGTCTGGCGCTGGCTTTCACCATGTTCACCCTGATCTTCGCGGCTTCGCAAGATCAGCGCTCCCTGGACGTGGCCGCTTACCAGGCCGGGGCGGATTTCAGCGGCTATCTGCCCGCCAACCTGCAAACGGCCACGCAGGCGCAGATCGCGGCCCGCTATCAGAGCATCTCAGGCGTTACGGCTGTTTCGTCAGGCTACACGGGAACGGCGAATGTTCAGGTCAATCCAGGCTCGCCCAGCGCGTCTTTCCGTCCCCTGCAAGTGCAGGCTATTGACACGCAAACATTCGCGCAAACCGCCATCTGGTCAAATCAAGACTCGCCGCAAACGCTGGATAGTCTGACCGCTCAGTTGCTTGCCCGGCGTCCCCAGGCGCTCCAGCAAAATGTTGTTCCCGCTATTCTAAGCAGCAGCGCCTGGCAGATTCTCGACGTAAAGCCGGGAGCCATCTTTCATCTCTTTACCACCGATGGCGCCCGCGATCCTGTCAACTATCTGGCTGTGGCGATGGTTACCCGCATTCCCCCGGCCAATGAGAGTGTAGAAAGCGGCATGCTGGTCGATTTCCAGACGCTCCAGGCCGCGTATCATAAGCAGAAAGAGGTGCTGCCTGCCAATTATATCTGGCTACAGACCGCTTCCGACGAACAGACCCTGACGCTGGCACGCCATACACTGAGCACAGCGCCCCTGGCGCTCAGCAATCTGGCGGATCGACGAGCTATGGCGCAGATCAATGCCACAGATCCGCTGGTGCTCAATGTGCTGAGCATTCTAAGCGTCGGCGTCTGCACCTCGCTTTTGCTGGCCCTCCTGGCCAATGTCCTGTTGCCTGCCCTGCATATGCAGACGCGCCTGACCAGCTTCGCCTTTTTGCGCGCCCTGGGAGCAGCCCCTTCTCAGATTCTTCGTCTGCTGGTCTGGGAGCAGGGTGTTGTCCTGGTGACAGCGCTGCTGCTGGGTTTGCTGACCGGGATTCTGCTGGCTGTGATGACAGTGCCCGCTCTGATCGTCAATGGCGTTTCCGCCTCTGGCGCATCGTCCACAGGCGCGAATGCGATCTATCTTGTGCAGGCGATCATTCCAGCGCGGATCGTCATTCCGCCCACCTTATTACTGGCCCTGGCTCTGCTGTTGCTGCTCTGCGCCCTGGCTCTCTTTCTGCTCAGCAGAATGGCCCTGCGCCTCACATTAAGCCAGCAAATTCGCTTAAACGAGGATTGAGGTTGTTCCATGGGAAAAAATACTGCGCAAATCGAAACCAGATCAATTCAGAAGACACGCCAGCGCGATTCTCTGGCGACTCTCTACACGCTCGCCCTCTGGCGCTGGCGCCAGATATGGTGGCAGTTTTTGCTGGCTGGCGTGGCCCTGCTGGCCGCCTGCACCCTGGCCTGTATTCCTCCGCTCTTTTCCTCTGTCACGCAGACCGCCGGCCTCCAGGAGCTTCTCAACGGTTCTCCTGATCGGACAACCTTCGCCCTGAAGACGAGCGCGACCAGTATCTCTTCGGCAATGGTGCCAGCGGCCCTACGGAAATTTGATCCTGTTATCCGCCAGGAGCTGGGATCTTACCTCGATCCATCCCCGACCGTCGAGACCATCAGCGCTGCGAAGTTAGTGGTGATCCAGCCGGAGCGCCTGACCCATCTCACGCCGTTGAGCGTATACGCCACCTCTCTGCCAGATCTGAGGTCCGCGCTCCATCTTGTCCAGGGCCGCTGGGCCAATGAGCAATTGACAGATGGAGCCTTCGAGATCATGCTATCTGACACCACTGCCCAGGCGCTGAATCTGACCGTTGGCTCGACATTGACCATCCAGAGCAACTTTACCACTTCCTTTGTGCCGACTCCGGCCAGCCAGTTTGTCGCCCGCCTGGTGGGCATCTTCGCCAATCCCGCCGCCAATGTTCCGGCACTCCATGGCGCCACGCTCCAGCCAGTCATAGACTATACAGGTCCGAATTATACGTTTTTGATGTCAGATAAGGCGTTTTTGCAAGCCTGCGACCAGATAGCGGCCCGCGAAGGCGTTCCCGTGGCTCCCGCCTCGGGATCAGGCAACCCTTTCCGCCTGGTCTGGTACTATCACCTGCGCACCGATCAACTCCGTTATGAGCAGATTGACGACTTCACTTCTCGCCTGTCAACCGTTCAATACAAGATTACCGGCTCGCTCGCCGGCGGATCGTCTGACCTTCCCTACCTTCTGACGCCAGAATTTCTCAATCCCGTGCCAGCGAACTCCGATCTCCTGACACTGATCGGCCAGTATACCAGCCGTATTGCGCTTATCAATCTGCCACTCGCGCTGTTAGCGTTGCAAATTGTGGCCCTGCTGATCTTCTTCGCCAGTCTGCTCGTGCATCAACTGGTGGATCGTCAGATGACCATGAGCGCGTTGCTCAACAGCCGGGGAGCCAGCGCGCGTCAGATATTCTGGTCGCTGAGTCTGCAAACACTTGCCCTGTGTCTGGCAGCATTGCTGCTGGCTCCGTGGCTGGGCAAACTCTTTGTCTACAGCATCTCGGCGTCCCTCTTGCCAGCAAACGAGCATGTGGCGCTCAGCGAGATCTCCGGTCCACCGGGAGAGTTGCTGATGAGCGTAGCTCCCTATCTGCTGGGTGCTTTCCTGCTGGGCTGGCTGGCCACCAGTCTCCCTTGCCGGCGAGCAACGCAGATCAATATGCTGGAGCTACGCCGCGAAAGGACACGCACCCGGCAGAGTCCCTTCTGGCAACGCTATTACCTCGATCTCCTGGCGGCGCTGCTCGCCCTGAGCAGCTTTGGCGTGGCCCTCTATCTGACGCAGGTAGCGCACACGCTCGATTCACGTGTACAGGAACTGATCATTGAACCGCTCACCCTGATTACGCCGCTGGTGCTGCTGCTGGGTGGACTGCTGCTTTTCCTGCGCGCGTTTCCCTGGTTGTTGCGTCTGGCCAGCCGCCTGGCACGTCCAGCGCGCGGCGCCAGTTCTTTGCTCGCGCTCACACAAATGGCTCGCTCCCCTCAGCAGGCCACGCGTCTGATCATGTTGCTGGCCCTGGCCACTGCCTTCGCCTCATTCTCGCTGGTCTTCAGCGCCTCGCAGAATCAACGCGCGCTCGATATTGCAGCCTATGAGAGCCTGGCGGATTTCTCTGGCAGCATACCGGATAGTTTGCTCAGGCAAATCCAGCAGCGGTACTCCGACGCCAGAAGTCCGCAAAGCCAGATCGCTGCGCTGGTGCGGCAGGAGATCATTGCGCGCTACAGCGCCATTCCCGGTGTACTCTCCACATCTGCGGGATTTACCAGTTCAGGCATCAGCCATGGCCTGGGCGACGTTCAGCAACTCATGGAAATACGCGCGGTCGATCTCTCTTCTTTCGCGCAGACCGCCATCTGGTCCCCTCAGGACTCCGCTGTGCCCCTGAAAACCTTGCTGAACGGATTAGGTCAGGATACGGGTTCGATCTCCACCGGTCTGACCGTACCGGCCATTGTCGACGAGACCACCCTGGCCAATCTGCACATCTCCCTGAGAGGAACCTTTGATATCACCCTTGATATCGGATCAATCGGCGATATTCCCATTTCTTTTCAGGCAGTAGCCGCCGTCAATCACATTCCCGGCGTCAACGGAAGCGCAGGTGTTACCGATTCCTCCTCGTCCGCTGGCGTGCTGGTGGATTTTCAGGCACTCAACGCCGTTTTCCTCAATTTTCAAACTCGTCTGCTGGAATTTCCCACGCAGGCGTTACAGGGACTGCCCACCAATCAAATCTGGCTGCGCACAGGCGATAGCCCGCAGGCGCTGACCGCTGTGCGCTCAGCCCTCACCTCCAGCGACCTGGCGCTCAACAATCTGTACGACCGGCGAACGATCAGTTCTGACCTGCAGAGCGATCCGCTGATCTACAGTATGCTGGTCATCCTGGGAGCAGGAGGAATAATCGCTCTGCTCCTGGCTTTTCTCGGCAACCTTGTCACGTCCTGGCTCCATACGCGCCTGCGTTTAAGCAGTTTCGTCGTTCTGCGCGCCCTGGGGGCCAGCAGATGGCAGGTGATAAGCATTCTGCTCTGGGAACAGGGGCTTATTTATCTGGCAGCCCTGCTGCTCAGCCTGATCTTTGGAGCTGTGCTGGCCTGGATAGTCGTTCCAGAACTGGTCTTCACCGGTCTGCCGCCGCAGGGGGCGTTAAGCAATCTGAATGCCTCTCAGTTCTATCTGCTGCAACGCGTTATTCCTGCTCAGACCGTCATTCCCGCCAGTCTGCAACTTGGCATTCCGGTGCTCATCCTTCTCTACGCTCTGGCGCTGGTGCTCATGGCCCGGCTGGTCTTGCAAGCTTCATACGCTCAAGAATTACGCCTGAACGAGGATTGACATCGTTTACAAAGCCAGATATAACTATGTCTGGTATAATCAGTCTCATATTGAGAAGCAACCTGCTCTTTTTAGCACTATTCAAGATCGGGGAGAATATTTATCATGGAATCGGTTCAAATCCTGGCTCAGGCGAGCACAGAAGAAGGCATACCCAGTAACTGGATTGTCTTCCCGCTCCAGCGCCAGAAAGTCCTTGTTGGCATTTTAGGCTGGGTTTTTGGCGCCTTTGCTGGCGGGATCATGTTTTTCTTCATGGCACCGATCATGATTCCGCATAACTATCAGAGTGGTGTCGCGTCCGCGATTCTCTCGACCATCATTCTTGGCCTTGTCCTCTATGTCTGCCTGGGCAGCATCTGGGCCTTGATTACAGACGTTATCCGTGTGCGCGATGCCGCCAGGCACATCATCATTATCACCCCGGAGGATTTCGTCAAACAAGAGGGGAAAAAAATTATCCATGTGCCTCTGCAATACGTCAAGCATGTCACCGCCAGAGGCGCGCCGCCAGTGAACCGCAACACGGAACCCGCCGAGGAAGTACGCCCCGGCAGCATCAGCGAGAGCATCGGCAGCCTTTTCCTGGGACGCCGCGTGGCCTCTGGAGGCCGCCAGGGAGGCTTTGCGCGCCGCCGCGTGCGCACGCCTACGACTCTGGCCTTTATTGACACGCGCACTGATAAAGAGGTCGTCGTGGTCAACGATAAAGCGTATGGCGAACCGCATTATATCGCCGAGTGTCTGAACGAGTACATTCAGAACGTCACAGTTATCAACTAACAGGGAACAGAGATGGCTATTTCCCTGCCAGCCACCTGACCAGCAGGGAGAGCCATCTACTCCAATATATATTTTTCACACCTCATCTCACGACAGCCATTTTTCCTCGATTTCCTTCTCCAGATCAACATCGTAAAATCTGGCCAACAACAGCGTCTGGCACAACACATCGGCTATTTCTCTGCGAAACCCCGCCTGAATTTCTTCAGCAGATTTTCCTTTAGTCCGCGCTTTTCCGTTCATCATCAGATAGGCTTGAGTCAACTCACCGACCTCTTCCTGCAATTTTAAGATGAACCAGTTAGCATCACGCTCAATACAGAGGTTTTCAGCATAGATTTGTGACATGTACTCTACACGTTCCATCAACTGCTTCACGTCCATTAATATCTTTCCTTTCCTGTATGAAAAAGCAATCCTATCAACTTTGAACCTGGTATTACCATATCACCTGATAAAGTATCTTATCAATGGAACGGCCTTTCTCTGAATAACCCTGGTTATAGATGCAGGGTTTCTCACCAGCCGTTTGCCAGCGACGGCGGCCAGAAGCACGAGGAGAGAAAGAGACGGGACACCCGCACCCTCGCTGGGGATGGCCCTGGCTTGACTTGTGAGTAACCCTGGTTACAGAGGCAGTAGCCCTCGCCTGGCGAAGTGCAATGTATTATACTGAAGAGGGGAGCGATTAGCTCAGCATTGTCAGCACAAAAAACAGGAAAATAGCATTGAGGAGCACCTATGTTACTTGCCATCGATATCAGTAACACGAACATCAAATTTGGCCTTTATAATGGCACAGTCGTTCAGCATCGCTGGGTTGTTTCGACGGTACGCCAGCGCACAGCGGACGAGTACGCGATGGTGTTGAGCGATCTCTTACGCCACGCGAATTACACCTTTGCTGATATTGATGACATCATTCTTTCCAGCGTGGTGCCGCCGCTGACCTCGGTATTCCAGGATCTCTTCGTCAGCTACTGCAAAAAAGAGGCAATTGTGCTGGATTATACGCAGGATCTGGGCATCAAATTACTGGTCGATAATCCCTGGGAAGTGGGTACAGATCGCATAGCGACCGCCCTGGCCGCGCACCATACCTACGGCGGGCCTGCGATCATCATCGCCTTTAGCACCGCCACTACCTTCGATGTCATCTCAGCGCAAGGTGATTTTCTGGGCGGAGCCATCGCCCCCGGCCTGGTTATTTCAGCGGAGGCATTGAGCAATTCCGCCTCGCGTCTCTTCCGCTTCGACATGGTGCCGCCGCGTTCGCCGCTGGGCAAAAACACCATTGAAAACATGCAATCGGGGGTGATCTACGGACATGTCGGCCTGGTAGAAGGATTGTTACGCCGTCTGCGCCGTGAAATTCCCGGGGTGACCAGCGAGAGCGAAGTCAAGGTCATTGCCCATGGGGGTCTGGCCCAGCTCATGGCGCCGATCATTCCCGACATTCAGCACGTCAACCAGTACTTACCTCTGGAGGGTCTGCGCCTGGCCTACCTGAAAATTAAAGGCCAGCAATAACAAAAACAGTCAGGCGAGAATGCCGGGTGGGCA
>DASZXF010000005.1:0-6934 GCA_035546055.1 Ktedonobacteraceae bacterium | reverse complement strand
TAGCGCTCAAGCAATGGCCCTGGCCGGATCTCGGCGGCTCTCCTGCGATAGACCTCCAGCATCAGCGATTGCAGATCAGTTGGCGTGAGGCGTTCGACCAGCACATCGAGCAGATTGGGAATGCCTGCCTCCCGCTGAATGCGTTCCAGCAGAGAATTATTCATGATGTCCATCCTTTCCAGGAAACAGTCGGCCCGGCGTGCCGAATGTTGTTCTGGTGGCCATTATAACTGAAGCGTTCTGGCAATGCCAGCGTCCAGCTTTTTCCTTGACTTTTCCTCATTTTTGAAGTATCATTCAGTTATGAGTGATGATTCAATGAAAGCGGAGAGCGGTGGTGGAAGTCGCAGTGAGCGCAAGCGAGCGCGCACGCGGGCGGAACTGCTGGCGGCGGCGCGCAAGGTCTTTGCGCAGCGCGGCTACCATGACACCAGCATCGCCGATATTACCGAGCGGGCCGACGTTGGCGTGGGCACCTTTTATCTGCATTTTCGCGATAAGGACGATATGTTCAATACGCTGCTGGATGAAGGGTTTTATGACCTGCGCGAAGCTATCGCGGAGGAGAGGCGCGACGACGGCGCACGCTCATTGACGCGCCTGGTGACGGCGGTGTTTCGCCAGGCGTATGCGCGGCGCGATCTTTTCCAGATCGCCATGACGGCGCGGGGCCAGGGGGCGCGCGCGCGGCGGGCCGAATTTGATCTCGCGGACAGTCTGCTGCAAGTGCTGGAGACGGTAGAGACGGAAACGCAACTCGCCGGCTACGATCTGCCCATTCTGGCCCATCTCATCGCGGGCATGATTACCCAGGGCATTTACCTCTGGTTTGCCAGTGAGGCCGCTGGACCAGAGACGATGGCCCGGCAGATGTTGCTGCTCTTGCGCCATGGTCTGCCAGCGCAACTCTTTGACGAGGACGCGGGACCGATCACGGAGGGCGCAACGGACTGACAAAGATCTCTGTGGCATCTGCGTTTTTTGTATGAATTTGTCTTTTATGATATACCATGAAGAAAGGCGGCTATGGCAATGGCCAGACAGACAAAAAGCTTGCCACCCGGACCCTGGTCGTTACCGCTGGTGGGCAATGCGCCGGCTTTTGGGCGCGATCCCCTGCGTTTCGTGACGAAGATGCAGCAGCGCTACGGACGGATGGCTACCGTTCACCTGGGCAGGACGCCCCTGATCCTGTGTTTTGAGCCCGCACATGTGCGCTTCCTTTTGATCGAACATCCGCGCCTGTTCGTCAAACCCAATCTCCAGCGCGGCAATAATCTGCGCTATCTGCTCGGTGACGGATTGCTGACCAGTGATGGCGATTTTCACCGCCAGCAGCGCCGCCTGGTGCAGCCTGCCTTTCACCGCAAACGCGTGGAGGGCTACGCCGATGTGATGGTGCGTTTGACCGAGGAGATGCTGGCGACCTGGCAACCGAACAGCGAAATCGACATCGCCGCCGCCATGCAACGTCTGACTCTGCGCATTATCACCAAAACTCTTTTCAATCTCGACTCCGCCGCCGTGACCGAGCAACTTGGGCGGGCCTTTAATGCCGTGATCGAAAACTCGCCGCGCTTTGGGAGGCGCATGAACCATTCGCCGCGTGATCGCCGTCACCAGTTGCGCGTGGAGGGTAAGCAAACCCTGGATACCTTTGTCTATGACCTGATCGCTGAACGGCGGGCACAGGGTCAGGACACAGGTGATGTCCTTTCAATGCTGCTGGAGGCCCGGGACGAGGGGCAGAGTATGACCGACAAGCAGGTTCACGATCAGGTCTTGACTCTTGTGGCGGCGGGTCACGAGACCGCGCAAAACACCTTGAGCTGGACCTTCTGTCTGCTCTCGCGCTATCCCGCCGTGATGGAGAAAGTGCAGCAGGAGCTGCGCGAGGTGTTGGGCGGACGCGCCCCCACCGCCGACGATCTCGCGCGTTTGCCCTATCTCGAAGCTGTGCTCAATGAAGCCTGGCGTTTCTATCCGCCGGCCTGGACCCAGGCCCGCCAGGCGGTGGAGGACTTCGAGATGGATGGTTATCATTTCCCGGCTGGCACGGTCTTTATGATTAACCAGTGGGTACTCCATCACCGGGCCGATCTCTGGCAAGATCCCTGGGTGTTCCGACCTGAGCGCTGGCTGGATGAGCAGAAATTGCCCCAGGGGGTTTACTTCCCCTTTGGCGCCGGTCCGCGCATCTGCATCGGTATGCCTTTCGCGCAGATGGAGGCGCGTCTGCTCCTGGCGACCATTCTCCAGCATTACGCTCCGCAGCTTGTGCCGGGCTTTCAGGTGGTCTTGCAGCCACGCGTCACCCTGCGTCCCAAATACGGGATGCGCATGATTTTGCGCCCGGTGGCTCCTGTGCCTCAAGTGGTGGCGAGATAGTACACGCGAAACAACGCGCGTGCATCCGTCCAGACGCGCTCGACGGAGAAGCCGGCGCTGCCAGCCAGCGCGGCGAAATCCTCGGGCGCGTATTTATACGAGCTTTCGGTCCAGATGCTCTCCCCGCTCTGGAAAGAGATGACGTGTTCACCTAGATGGACCACCTGTGCTTGCAGGCTGACCAGGTGCATCTCGACGCGTCCCTGAGCCGGATTATAGAAGGCGTAATGCGCGAACTGCTGAGGCTGGAAATCGGCCTGGAGTTCGCGATTAATGCGCTCAAGCAGATGCTTATTAAATTGAGCCGTGATGCCCTGCGCGTCATTATAGGCCCGGTGCAGGATGTTGAAATCTTTCTGCACATCGATCCCGATCAGCAAACCTCCACCCTGACAGATGTCAGCTACCTGGCGTAGAAAGCGCCGCGCGGCTATGCGGTCAAAGTTGCCGATGGTAGAACCGGGGAAGTAGGCCACTTTGCGCGCGCAAGGTCTGGCGGGCAACGGAAGCTGAAAAACGCCGGTGTAGTCCGCGCAGACCGGCAAGATTTCCAACTGAGGATACGTCCTGGCGAGCGCAGCCGCCGAGGCGCGCAATTGTTCCTTTGAGATATCAATGGGCACATAGCCGGCGGGTTCGTGCAGCGCATCCAGCAGCAGACGCGTCTTCAGACTGCTTCCGCTGCCGTACTCGATCAGCAGACAATGGGAACCGAGCAGGGCGGCCATCTCATCTGCCCGCGCGCGCATGATCTCCAGTTCAGTGCGCGTGAGATAGTATTCGTCCTGCTGGCAAATCTGCTCAAACAGGCGTGAACCCGCCTCGTCATAAAAGTATTTGCTCGGCAGTGTTTTGGGATGTGTCCGCAAGCCGCGCAGCACCTCGTCGTAGAATGTCTGCTGTTCCGGCGCGAAATCATAGAGGTATGGTAGATTTTTCAGCGATTTATGCATGGGCAATGTCCTTTGCGAGTCTCAGACCCATAAATTGCCAGCGCGCATGGGCCGGGAAGAAATTCCGATAGGTCGGGCGGATATGCGCCTGGGAGGTCGCGCAAGAGCCGCCGCGCAGGACATACTGATTGCACATAAACTTGCCGTTATATTCGCCAACCGCCCCGGCGGAGGGTTGAAAGCCCGGATAGGGGGCATAGGAGCTTTGCGTCCACTCCCACACGTCGCCATACATCTGAGCCAGTTTGCCCCTTGCCCCCAGCGTCGTCAGGGGAGCTGGATGGTAGAGGCCACTTTCGACGAAATTGCCCGCCAGCGGAAGCGCCTGAGCCGCGCTCTCCCACTCGGCCTCCGTGGGCAACCGGCAGCCGGCCCAGCGCGCGAAAGCCTCCGCCTCGAAGTAGCTGATATGACAAACCGGCTCGTCGGGGTCCACCTCGCGCAGACCGGCGAGCGTCATCATCCACCACTGATCGTCACGTCTTTCCCAGTAGAGCGGCGCCTGCCACTCCTCGGCCTGAACCGTGCTCCAACCTTCAGCCAGCCAGAGCAGCGGATTGGTATAGCCGCCATCCTCGATAAACTTCAGGTATTCTCCATTCGTCACCAGGCGCGAGGCCAGTTGAAAGGCCGGTAAAAACTCGCGATGGCGGGGACCCTCATTGTCGAAGGCAAAGCCTGTGCCCTCGCTGCCAATCCAGCGCAGCGCCTCCGGGAAAGCTACCCACTCCAGCGGCGGCAGCGCGCCCCTGGCTCCCCTGCCTCTGCGCCCTTCTCTGGGACGATACACCGGGCAGAGCGGATTACATGAAAAGACATGCTTGATATCGGTCAGCAGCAACTCTTGATGCTGCTGTTCGTGGTTCAGACCCAGGACAAAGGCAGATCTGAGAGAAGCCAGTTGTTCCTCGTCGCTTTTCTCCAGCAGGGCCAGCATATGCTCATCGATATAGCGTCGATAGGCAAACACTTCCTCGACTGTGGGACGTGAAAGCAGGCCGCGCCTGGACCGGCAATGGCGCTCGCCCAGCGAGTTGTAATACGAATTAAAGAGATAGGCATACTGGGGGTGAAGCGATTGATAGTCAGGCAGAAACGGCTTGAGCAGAAACGTCTCGAAGAACCAGCTCACATGTGCCAGGTGCCACCTGGTCGGGCTGACATCAGGCATCGACTGCACCACATAATCCTCAGTCACCAGCGGTTTGCACAGCTCCTCGGTGAACTGGCGCACCCTCAGATACTGTTCCCTCAACTGCTCTTGCGATAGTCGAGGTGTGGCCGGAATCTGTTCGCGTCTGAGCCTCATCAGGATAGCTCTCCTCTCTCTCAATGCCTCCATGCGAAAAGCACATTCAGCATAAGCTCACCCTCTCATTCCCCTGCGATGAACTTCCTGTTCTACAATATAACGCTATCAAAAAGGACAACAATGAAGCTATCTGAGCAAGCGCGGCTCTGGTCGCACGTCATGGCAGTAGCCGGACGGTTCCCGCCGGCGTGATACACTGAGAGGGTGAGGTGCAGTGCGGAGAACAGCGGTCTGAATGGATGTGTACAGGTTCAGATGACTTTTTCCAGAGCGTAGAACAGACGAAAGACGTGGAACGACAATGGCTCAGAGCACAAGGTACGACGCAATTATTATTGGAGCAGGACAGGGAGGCGTACCGCTGGCGACGGCGCTGGCGGGTGCTGGCCTGAAGACGGCTCTCATTGAGTGTGAACATGTTGGCGGGACATGCGTGAACGAGGGATGCACGCCCACCAAGACGATGGTGGCCAGCGCGCGCGTGGCCTACCTGGCCCGGCGGGCCGCCGATTATGGCGTCCACACCGGGCCGATCAGTGTTGATATGACGGTGGTGCGCAAACGCAAGCGGGAGATTGTCACGAGTTTTCGCGGCGGGAGCGAGCGTCGGCTTGAGAACGCCGCTGGCCTGGATCTGCTGATGGGCCAGACGCGTTTCAGCGGGGACAGAACCCTGGAAGTTGTGCTGAACAATGGCGAAACCCGCCAGTTGAGCGCGGAGAAGATTTTTATCAACGCCGGGGCGCGTCCAGCGGAGCCTGACCTGCCGGGCGTTGAGCAGGTGCCGGTACTGAACTCGACGACGATTATGGAACTGGACGAGGTGCCTGAGCATTTGCTGATTATCGGCGGCGGCTATGTCGGCCTGGAGTTCGGGCAGATGTTTCGCCGCTTCGGCAGCCGGGTTAGCCTTATCCAGCGCAGTTCTCGCTTGCTGACGCGCGAAGATCCCGATATCGCGGACGCCGTGGCCGATATTTTGCGCCAGGACGGCATCGAGATTCTGCTGAATTCAACGCCCCTGCGGGTCGAGCGCCAGGACGGGGGACAGATCGACCTGCGAGTGCGCACTCCCGCTGGCGAGCGCGTTCTGCGTGGCTCTCATCTGCTCCTGGCGGCGGGTCGCACGCCCAATTCTGATGATCTCAATCTCGCGGCCACGGGTCTGCGAGCCGATGCCCACGGCTTTATTCATACCAACGAGCGCCTGGAAACGAATGTCGCGGGCATCTATGCGCTGGGCGACATCAAAGGCGGTCCGGCCTTCACGCATATCTCGTATGACGACTTTCGCATCATTCGCACTAACCTGCTGGAGCACGGCCACGCCAGCATCCATGACCGCTTCGTGCCGTATACCGTCTATATTGATCCGCAGCTTGGCCGGGTGGGTTTGAGCGAAACGGAGGCCAGGGCGCAGGGGCGGGATATTCGCGTGGCCAGCATGCCCATGAGCTACGTCGCCCGCGCCCTGGAAACCGACGAGACGCGCGGACTCATGAAAGTCGTGGTCGATGCCGCCAGCAGGCAGATTCTCGGCTGCGCTATCCTGGGCATCGAGGGCGGCGAAATCATGTCGGCCCTGCAAATTGCCATGATGGGCAAACTCCCTTACACCGCCCTGCGCGAGGCCGTGTTCGCCCATCCCACGCTCATGGAAGCACTCAACAACCTCTTCAGCACTCTTGACGGCTGAGAGCGCCGCCGATCTTCCCAGGGTCAGCCAGCAAGAGTGCTGATCGCCAGTAAAAGAGCCGCCCCGTGTTTGGCAACTGTGTTTTTCCTGCCACAGCCCCAGACACGGGGCGGAACTTCGTCATTCTTCCACCAGTCGTATTATTAAGAGGAGAGATCGGAGAGCGGTTGACTGCGCATACGACAAGGGACTCTTTCAATCGTGTTAAAAGAGAAGCGAACTGGAGGAAGGTAGGGGGCCGGGCAACCTCAAGCCATCCTTTCCCCTGGCCCAGACTTCCTCAAGACAGCGAAAAAGAAGGGTTTGTTCCTGTCTCGTATGGTGATGCATTGTTGTTTGCTAACGTCAAAATGGAGGTTTTATGGAGCAAAACGGGCAAAAAAAGCAGGGCCATGAAGACCTGCCGGAGCAAAGCGAGCAGCCGGGCCAGCAAGAGGAACGACAGGACGATGTGTTGTACGCCGAAGTGGTAGAAGATGCGGAGCAGGCAACTGAAGCGGTGCAGCAAGAACTGCGCGAGGTTCAACAGAAAGCCGAAGAATACCTGGATCTTTTGCGCCGCACGCAGGCGGATTTTGTCAATTA
>DASZXF010000004.1:0-4169 GCA_035546055.1 Ktedonobacteraceae bacterium | reverse complement strand
GGCCAGCAAAAGATCCCCATTATTGATATCCTGCAAACCCTTGAGCACCAGATTGCCCAGGCTATGCCCGCTGACCCCCTGTTTGCTTTCAACCTGCTCTTCCTCATCCTGCTGCTGAAAGCGATGCATAAAAATTTCGCGCCACAAAGCCCCGTTACGGGCCAGGGCGACCAGCGACATACGTAAATCTCCCAGCGGCAACTGGCGGCGAAATTCGTCCATCAAACGCCGTGAACTGCCTCCACTATCCGACATTGTTACAATAGCACTCAAAATAAATGGATGCTTCTTGAGGTGTGAGAGCAACGCGAACGTTCCTGTTCCACCACCAATAGTCACAACACGCCGCTCGGTGAAGCGATCTCCTGTGCGATTGTACCCTGATCCTGACACGTCTTTTCTCCTGTTGCTGATATCTGGTTCGTGATTTGCCAATGTTTAGATGCCTGGCCTGAACCAGGCGGTGTTTTGCGTGTGTGCGTGAGCAGAGATCCTCATGTGCAGGCCATCAGGCGCGTTCCGGGAAAGGTAATGCACGATGCTGGAGGCTCTTTCAGGCACAATTGTAGAGAGAACACGGCTTTCCTCAAGCCGGATGGGTGCGTTTTCGATTCAATCTCACCAAATTAGTCTACCATGCGTAATTCTATCATGCAAGCAAGCAACTTTCTGATCCCCCCTTGACAATTCGCGATATATCGTTATAATTATAACCAATATATCGCGATATATCGCAAGGTTGAAAAGGAGATCACAGCATGTTTAGACGATTTGGATATCAGGCAGCCGGACCGGAGCCAGACGGCTGGGGGCATGGTTGGACGCCCCCGTGGATGCAGGACGAGTACAGGCACGGGCGCGGGCCGCGTGGACCATTCCAGGTCCACATGCGGCGCGGACCGTTTGGCGGTCCTTTTGGACATATGGGCGGGCACTTTGGCGGACATCATGGGGAAGGTGGTCGTTTCTTTGGACGCGGAGATATGAAGTTTGCCCTGCTTCACCTGTTGCAGGAACGCCCGATGTATGGATATGAGATGATCAAAGCGCTGGAGGAGCGCTCTGGCGGTTTCTACACACCCAGTCCCGGCTCCATTTATCCCACCCTGCAAATGCTGGAGGAGCGCGGCTTTGTCAGTTCGTCCGAGGTCGAGGGCAAGAAGGTCTACAGCATTACGGACAGTGGGCGCGCGCTTTTGGATGATCGCAGGGGACAGCGGGAAGAATTCGCCGGATCGCCCTGGATGCGCCAGCGGCTCCGCCAGGCTGCCCGGCCCGAACTCCAGGCGCTACGTGGAGAGGCCATGGAGGTCGCGCGCCTCTTCGGCATCGCCGGACGCGTCGCCTTTGAAGATCCTGAGAAACTGAGCCGCCTGCGCGCCGTCATTGCCAGCGCGCGCAAAGAACTCTCCGAGATCATCTATGGCGAAGTCAATCCCGGCAGCGGCGCCCCCGGTGAAGGCAATCAATCGCCCGATTAACAGGTGCCTTTAGAGCAGAACAACGGCTTCAAGGCGACGAGCCGGCTCGCCGCCTTGAAGCCGTTGTTCTGCTCTAAAGACGCTTGAAAAACCTGAGCTTTTTTCACTGTAACTTGTGTAAAACACGTAATTAGTTTATAATCTAATTAACGGAAATCTCTTTGCCGCTCTGTGGGCGCGGTGGTAAAGATTCAAGGTTTCCGTTGTATTGCTTTTGCAAGGTATGTGTTCCCCTCTTGTCTTCCCCTGGATATGTGTAAAAATGCCACTTCTTTTTTCATCTTCTCACAGATTGCTTCTATTCTATTTTTTAAAAAAAAATGTTATACTGGAAGCCGTCGATGCAATAGGGAGATAGAGCAATCATGGCTGAAGATATCACAAGCAAACAATTTCACCGCATCCACCTTTTTATAGGTGAAGGACAGATAGACGAAGCGCAGGCCGCTCTGGAACAGATCCAGTCTGAGAACCAGGAGGAGGCGCACGAGGCCGCCTATTTGCGAGCCTGGGGTTGCGCGGAAAGCAATCACTGGGATGAGGCGGCGCGCTTTCTTATCGCCGCCGGGGTCAGCGAGCAGACAGTGAGTGATATTCAAGCTCAAGGGCAGACTGAACGCCGGCGCAGAGCCTATTATCAGGTTTTGCTGGGGAATGTCGCGGCCAGTCTGGGACATTCCGAAGAGGGCATGCGCCATTATCGGCGCTGTCTTAAGTTCCTTGACGAGCGAAGAATGAATATACCGTCTTTGCGCATTCGTGCCCTGCTGGCTATGGGGAAGCTGTCAGGCGTGATGGGGCTGTATGACGCAGCCTTAATTCACTATGAAGAAGCTTTGCGCTTGTGTAGCGGAAACGGGGAGCACCCGGACCTGCCGGATATCTCGTATGGATTATGTGATATGTATCGCCACAAGGGGAATTTTGCGCGTGCGCTGGCCTGCGGGCGTGAGGCCTTGCAGCTCTATACTGATCGCGGCCAGGAGGAGCAGGCCGGGCGTGTGCGCACTCTGCTGGGGCGGGTCTGTGCTCAAATGCGCGCTTTTCAAGAGGCTGGCGCCTATTACACCGCCGCTCTGACCCTGTTTCTGGCCCGTGGCGATGCCGAGATGGTTTTGCAGAACCTGACCGCGCTGGCGGATCTTCACCGGGAAGAAGGCCAGTTGAGTGAGGCCTGGCGCTACTGCGAGCGGGCGCTGGAATACACCGCCAGCTTACCGCAAAACACCTGCTACCTGAGCGGCCTGGCATACATCACCTGTGGCAAAGTCAAGCAGGCCAAAGCCGAAGCTGCCAGCGGTGCGCATGCTCACGATCTTCTGGATCGATCTATTTCATTCTATGAGCAGGCTGTCCAGGCTTTCCAGGGTAGCGCTTCCAGGGCAGCGTTAAGAGAAACCTATCAGCGCCTGGCGCAGGTGCTGGAGGCTCGCGGGCGCCAGGATCTGGCCATTACGTATTGGAAGTCGGCCTATGCTATTTCTTCCACTGCTGAGGAATTTCCGCTGTAGCTCTCTTTCCATGATTGCCCGGTGCCTCTGGCGCCTCGTCAGCAGAGAGACCGGTGGACGGCGGACGCGTTCCCCGGCCTCTCTGCCTTTTTCATGAGTGGGCAGCATGCGTGTCGCCTGATGTTCAACCATGGGATAGTTCCTATCACCATTTTTACCAGCAGGTCTTTTGAGGTAGGACGGCGCGCTTATTCCGCTTTGAGACGCACGACCATGATGCCGAACCAGAGCGACCAGATGGCGATGAGCAGGATCGCTGGCGTGGTCAGGGTGGCCTGGGAACTGCTGGGGGCCAGCGCCACCTGCACCGCGCTCCCACTGGCGACGGCGCCCGCGATCAGCGCCATATAGCTAAAGGCCACCCAGCTATCGGGCCAGAGTCGCCGTCCGCTGCGGGCGATGACCAGGCCAAAGAAGATGCTCGCCAGCGCCAGCAGACCTCCTCCAACGGTGTAGGTCAGGATGGCGAAGATGCCGGTGACGCTGGTGAAATTGTCCGGCAGGTGTCCCTGCGCGCTAAAGACGCCCGCCGTGCTCCAGAGATAGATGGTGCTGGCCAGCGTGCCGCCCGCGACGAACAGTACGGCGAGCAGACCAGTCCAGGCGGCGATGACCGCGAAGCCCTTGCCGCGCCAGGCAAAATCTGGCAGCCCTTCTACCGGCTGCGCCGCCTTCTCTGGCTCCTCCTTTTCCGACTCCTGCTCCTCTTCAACGTCCTCCTCAGCCTCTTCACCCTCCTCGTCTTCTTCAGCTTCGTCGGCTTCCAGTTCGGCTCTGCCGATAATTTCCTGCGTGATGATGATACGGAAAAGCGCAAATGGCAGGCCGAGCAGCAGAGCAAAGCCCAGAATCAGAGTGAGACGATAGAGCACAAAGAGCGCGACATGCCCTTGAATCCAGGCCAGGCTGGTCTGCGCTGTATTCAGCGCCGTTCCATAGCCCTGCGGACCCAGGACCAGCAGCAGCAGAATAGGGACCAGCAGCAGGAGGAGCAGCGCTCCAATCACATTCAGCCAGGCAGTTCTTTGTAGTCGTCCTAAAAAAGATCGTTTCATAGCAAACCCTTGATAACCCTTCGCAAAAAGATCGTTTGTGACGACTCCCCAAACGTGAAGTCAGGGGCTTCTCAGAGGCGCATCCCCTGAAGGCTCCGTCCGAGCCTGGATTAAGCGTGTTG
>DASZXF010000003.1:0-4394 GCA_035546055.1 Ktedonobacteraceae bacterium | reverse complement strand
GAATAAGCGCTGGCCAGGCCGCGTCAATCCCTTCATTCAGCGATACGCTCAGAAAGAGCACAAGCATTAACCCCAGGCCAAGTCCACCATAGACCAGGCCTACAACGGAGAATAAGCGCGCGGGCGAAGCAATGCTTTTGCCTTTTGGAAGCGGGCGCCCGGACCAGATCAGTTCTTCGCCTTCCAGCAATTCATTGCTAACGGAAGCCTCCATGGTCTGCATTTGTATCATAGCAATCCTCAAATTCTTCGACGATAAAAGACCAGGCATCGATGAGCTTTTAAGTTGCTCACGCGTCCTCTATCAAGGATAGACGCCTGTAGACCCGGCGAATCTAGTCTCTTGCGCGTTGGCGTAAAAGAGCATACACTGAGCACAACTGCCTTTCTTCTGCGCACCTGATAGATGAGCCTATTTGTGGAGGATAACGCCTGTTCTCGTCAGGCAGGGGAAGGCGGCATACGTGAATTGTCGATTTTGCATGTGTGGAAAGGAGACTTCTTTCAATGAGCCGGAATCCCTATGATGATCTGCCAAAGGTGCCCTCATTTGAAGTGACCAGCACTGATATAAAGGATGGTGAGAAACTCCCCATGCCACAGGTCAGCGGTATCATGGGTGCTGGAGGCGAAGATATTTCTCCCCAACTGGCCTGGCGAGGCTTTCCCGCAGGGACCAAAAGCTTCGCGGTGACTGTCTACGATCCCGACGCACCCACGGCCAGCGGCTTCTGGCACTGGGCGGTGGTGGATATTCCCGCCAGCGTGACCGAGTTGCCCCGTGGAGCTGGCAATAAAGAGGGTTCAGGACTGCCGCCGGGCGCGTTTCAACTGAGCAACGATGCCAATCTGGCGCAATACTTGGGCGCGGCCCCGCCTGCTGGACATGGCAAACACCACTATTATACCGTCGTTCACGCTGTCGATGTGGAGTCGCTCGGCCTCGATCCGCAGGCCAGACCGGCGGTGCTCGGCTTCAATCTCTTCTTCCACACCCTGGGCAGGGCCATGATCGTCCCCTGGTACGAGGTGGAAAAAGACTGATCCACGAACCCGGGAAAGAGGACCGCTTCAGCGAGCGCTCTTTCCCGGGTGAGATGATTGGATGCCGTTGGAGCAACCGTTTCGTTCCTCAAGCGATGGGTTAAAAAGCTTCAGCGAGTTCACTTTCGCATGTTCTGTCTCTGTCGCTTTCCGAGAACTTTCCCAATGGAATTACATGCAGGATGGCTGCTATGCTCGGAAAACGACATCTCTGCCTGCCGGGCGTTATGGCCGGCTGACTTTGCGGGCCTCTCTGGCAAAGACTTGCATCAGCGAGGCATCGCGGGCGGCGTCGTCCTGGGGCAGATAGGGATTGACGTTATAGTGGGCGTCAGACCAGTCGGCCAGTTGCCAGACATTGCTGCCGGCTCCGCCTGCCTGGTAGAAGGTATCAAGCATGTCCTGGTACCACAAGAGGCGGGTCGCCGGGTAGGACGAGTCTCCAGGCTGGATTGCCGTTCCCGCCCGGTTAAAGACAGGCTCGGAGCGATCAATGCCATACTCTTCCATGACAACCGGCTTGCCAGCGTTCAGTCCTTCCCTGGTGATCCCCTGGATCAGTTGATTGGTCTGCTGCAGGGTCAGGTTAGCCCACGAGGCATTGGGATAGGGATGGAAGGTGAAGAAGTCCACGCCGGGGACATTCTGAACCATGATGGGGTCGTTGCCGTTGCCTTCGTCTGTGCCCGCCCATTGAAAGCCCTGGCCGTTCGCGCCGGTGGGGACGAAGCCATGCCCCTCCGCGCCTGTCGCGACCATGTGCCGGGGGTCCAGACCCTTGATGTACTGGCTCATGGCGCTGATCCAGCCTTGCAGCGTCTTGCCGGTTGGATCGCAGTATTGATGCGTGGGCGTGGGATCGTCGCTGCACCCCATGCGCGGCTCGTTCATCACTTCCCAGGCAAAAACGGTGGGATCATCCTTGTAGGCTACCCCGGTCACGGTATTGACTCGCGTGACCAGGTGCGCAACATACTGCTGATAATACGCCCTGGCCGTTGGATCGGTGAAGAATTGCAGCTTGTTCGCCAGACCCAGCCAGTTCGCGTCCTGCTGAATGCCGCCGTAATCTCCCCAGTAGTTCTCCAGGGTTAAAATCACACGCAGGTGATGCCGCTGAGCGCTGGCCATAATATAATCGAGCTTCTCAAATTCGGCCTCATTGTACTGACCCGGCGCGGTCTGGAAAGCGGAGGGATCAGATGACGAATTGTCGAAAGCCCAGGTACGCAGGACCGTCAGGCCCGCGCGCTCGGCCTCCATCATCTGCCGGTCGATCTGCTGCTGCCAGGTGATGACTGTGCCCTTGAGCAGCACATTGCCCTCGCTGGTCTGCTGATCGTGAGCCAGCGTCTCGTCGGAGCGGGTGAACAGATCGTACTCGTTCCAGCCAACATAGCGGAAGGACGTATGGCCATCGACAAAAGTCGTGCCCCTGGTGCCGATCACATTGGCCGGCTGCGCGTGATTGGCAATCAGCACATCCACCAGGTCGCTGACCGTAAACCGGGTGTCGCGAGCCTGCACCTGCAAGGTCTGCGGACCATCCTGGAGAGCGTGCGTCTCGATCCGCGCGCTGTAAGTACCCGGATCACCGGCCACTGGCTTCATCGACACGGAGAATGGCCCGGCTTTCAGGCGCACATCGCGCAGGGCAAAACGAGCATCGGCCTGCACCCGGGCGCTGACGGTGATCTTCCCCCGCAATTGCTGGTCAAAGGTCGGCGCAGCAATCTGCACGCGTAACTGGCTATCCTGCACCAGAACCGTCGTGCTGCTCGTACTGGTATCGCCGGTGTTATCGGTCGCGCTAATGCTCACCGTCTTCAGGCCATCGCCTTCCTTCCACAGATCCCAGGCGGCGGTATAGAGTCCCTGAGTCGCGTCAAAGGTCATGCTCCCGGATTGAGCGGGCGTGTGAAAGATCACCGTTGAAATCTGGCGTCCGGGCACCGACGTAACGGCAGCCTGCAACGTATAGGTCTGGTCCTGCGACACGCTCAAGGTCGCGTCAGCCTGGGGCGCCACCACGCGCACTATCGGATGAGTCGTCGGAATAAAGCGCACATTGTCGAAGTAAACGGGTCCATCGTAGTTCACGCCACGACCAACAACGCGCAGGATAAATTCTTTCGCCGTACTGAAATAGGAACCGGCGCCGGGGAAATCCTGGCTGGTCGGACTGATATCGAAGGTGACCGTATTCCAGCCCACCTGCAAGGAACGCTGGCCGGCAGGTTGAAACCAGGGGTCATTGAAAACCAGATCGGCCCAGACATTGGCCACAGGCGCATAGACATCAAAGCTGACCGCCGCGTAGGCCGTCAGATCGACCGGGTTGTAGTTGTCGATCACCTCATCGGCCCCGGCCTGGTCAAAGCTTCCACCGGTAAAATGGACCGGCAGAGCCAGGCTATGGGTGCCCTCGCTGGCCTGAGCGGCGCTCTGGGAAGGCTGGCCGGCATTGGCCCCCAGCCAGCTCGGCGCGGTAAAGCCAGCGGCGCCGTCCTCAAAACCGTAGGCCAGGGGAGTATCAGCGTGCGCC
The DNA here is from genome assembly GCA_035546055.1 of Ktedonobacteraceae bacterium. Classification (GTDB taxonomy): domain Bacteria; phylum Chloroflexota; class Ktedonobacteria; order Ktedonobacterales; family Ktedonobacteraceae; genus Paraktedonobacter. Next base: position 805 of record DASZXF010000003.1, on the reverse strand, counting down.
GCCCGGGGATGGGAGATACCACCTGCCAGCAGCAGGATCAGGCAGCTCACAACGAGGCTGCAGAGTAGAAAGGGTCTCCGTAGTCGCTTCATGCAACTATTCTCCTCTCGTCGAGTTCATGCGGTCTTTCGTCAAAGGGTCGGTGCCTTCCACGCACCGGGGATGAGTAAGCATGGAGCAAGCAGCAACCACGAGGCTGCTTTTCGACAGGATTATTTCAATGAAATACCATCATTTTTTCATTGAAATAATCCTGTCAGACCTGCCCTTTGATCATAATAGATCAGCCCCTATTCTGTCAAGTGAGGCTCTTTTCTGGCAGATTTTAGCGTATTTCAGCCGTCTTTCCGGCAATCAGAGCAGGGTGTTGGGAGAAGCAAGAATCATCATGGCTGTTTTTTCATGAATACTTCGGATAATTCATATCACCACCCGGCGCATCCGTTGCACGGTCGCCAGGGAGAGCAGCGAAAAAAGGGCAACGCTGCTCCATTCCGGGGCGCAAACGGAGAGGAGTTTTCATCGGCGGGGACTGTCCGGCCTTCAGGAGCGGGAAGGAGCGGGAGCGACCGAATTGCGCTTCATCAATTCGACTTCCAGTACGTAGGAGACGCTGGGCATCTGGGGATCTCTGGCTCGGATCTGGAGGCTTTTGACGGCCATAGCGCCCAGGACATCTTTATTGATGCGTACCGTCGTCAGGGCTGGATTGAGATGTCCGACCAGGGCGATGTCGTCGAAACCGACCAGGGAGATATCGCGGGGAATCTGTTTGCCGGCCTCCTGGAGAGCCTTCATGGCGCCC
>DASZXF010000002.1:0-6835 GCA_035546055.1 Ktedonobacteraceae bacterium | reverse complement strand
GGACAGCGAGGAGTAGAGCAGGCAGAAGTCCAGCGGCAGATCGGCCAGCGCTTCTTCCAGGGCGTGAACCCCGTAGGCTTTGGGCGCGAAGTGCATGGCGCATTGCTGCGGCCCGATCTCTTGCAGGACGCGGAAGGCGGCTTCGGACGACGTGCCGGCGGCGTGGAAGACGCCGTGTAGCGCGCCGAAATGTGCCCGCGCGCGCGCGATGGCCTGGCGCAACTGCGCGGCGTCGGCCACGTCGGCTGACAGGATCAACACTTCGCCGCCGAGGGACTCGATGGCCTGGATGCGCCGGATCAGCTCAAGGGTGCGTTCGTCCTCCGGGTGGCTGGTCTGCCAGTTCTCCCAGCAGTCCCGCTCTGGAGGAACCGAGCGACTGAGCAGGACCAGGCGCGCGTGCATCTCCCGCGCCAGGTAGGTGGAGAGGGCCAGGCCAATGCCGCCCAGACCTCCGGTCAGGAGATAGACGCCGCGCTGACGGAAGACCGGGCGCGGACCGCGCTGGAGTGGCAGGGGCTGGTATGTCTGCGCATAGCGCCGGCCCTGGCGATACGCCACGCTCAGTTCAGCATTGGCAAGCTGGCATTCGGCGAGAAGCTGCCTGGCAAACTCCTCGCTCTCCAGGTCGTCGAGATCCAGGTGGCGGCAGATGATGTGCAAATATTCCTGGGGAATCACCTTGCAGGCGCTTAAAATCGTCGCCTGTTCAGGCCGAAGCTGCTCATCTCCCGTGATAGCGTGGAGGTGCCGCGACAGAACCAGGATCTGCGTCGGATCGGTGTGCATCCTGGCCGCCAGCGCCTGTACCAGGTAGAACAGGCTATACAGACCGCGTTCCTGGGCCAGTTCAAAGCGTGCCGCGAAGTCCGCGCGGGTCGGCGTAGCGGCGTCAGCGGAGAGGCTCCAGCCATGTACGATAGTCCCCGGCAGGCGGTCGCGTCTCGCCAGTTCTTTACAGAGCGCGTGGTAATCGTCAGGCTCAGCGGGGCGCAGACTGTACAGATCCTCAGCCAGGCGGGCAAAGCTGCTGCCGGCCTGCACGCAGATCACCGGCCTGCCCTGCTGGCGCATCTGGCGCGCGGCCTGCCCTATCACTTCCCGCTCATCCAGCAAGATCAGCCAGGGGCGCTGAGCTTCAGGCGTGGGCCTGTCCGTAGGGACCAGGGGAACCTCCTGCCAGGTGGGCTGATAGAACCAGTCGGCGATATCAGCGCGCTTGCCCTGCTCGGCGGGCGTGGGACTCGCCGGGACAGGCGTGGAGACGCGCGCAACCAGGGAGCGCCACTGCGGCGGATCGATCCAGTAGCGCTGCCGCTCAAAGGGATAGGTCGGCAGCGGCACGCGTCTGCGCCGTTCCGAGGCATAGAAATCCGTCTGCCAGTTGATCGTCACCCCGGCCAGCCAGAGTTGCCCCAGGGCGGTCAGCAGGGCGCCCTGTTCTGATTGGCGCTCCTGCGCGCCGGGCAGAGTCGTGACGATCATGTCCGCGCGCTCGTCAGTGCAGGCGGGATTATTGCGCGCCAGCGAAGCGAGTTCCTGGCCGATGCCTGCTTCCAGCAGCGCATGTTCCGTCTCGCGTAAAAGCTGATTGACGCCCGCCGCGAACAGCACCGGCTGGCAGAGTTGCTCAGCCCAGTAGGCAGGATCTTGCGCCTGCTGCGCCGTCATCCAGGTACCCGTGAGGCCTGAGATACAGGGAATGGTCGGTGGATGGCAGGCGATCTCGCTGAAGATGGCCGCGATCTCCTCGCGCAGCGGCGCCAGCAGTGAGGAATGCAGAGCGCGCGGCGTACTGGCTTTGCGGTAGGCCACGCCCTGAGTCTGCAAACGGTCCTCCAGCAGGTCCAGCACCTCTTCAGGGCAGGCCAGCGTACACAGGTGTGGACTGTTGACCGCCGCCAGCTCAATCTGTTCGTCGACAAACTGGCTGGCCGCTTCAGGGGAAAGCGAAACCAGCAGCAGCGCGCCCGCTTCGCTCTCCTGAACCAGGCGGGCCACCTTGCCCACCGCGCTCAGGGCATCCTCCAGCGAGAAGACTCCCGCCAGGCAGGCGGCCACATATTCGCCCGTACCATAGCCGAGCAAGGCCTGCGGCTGGATGCCCCAGCTCATGAAAAGTCGCGCCAGCGCGTACTCAAGCACAAACATAGCAGGCATGGCGATGGCCGGCTGCTTCAACTGCTCGGCGGCGGCAAGCTGCGGCTGCGCGCGGTCCAGGGCGAGCGCGGACCGTCTGGCTGCCGGGGCGGGCTGGCGCGTCTCGGCAGGCGGGGCAAAGAGCAGAGCCGCCAGGTCCAGTTCCAGGTGCGTGCGCAGAAACGCGCAGCAGCGATCAACCTGCTGACGGAAAACCGCTTCCTGCTCGTACAACTCCCTGGCCATGCCCGCGTACTGCTCGCCCACATCCGGCAGGAGGAAGGCCACGCCTCGTTCGCGAAACGTCTGGTAGCGCTGCCAGGTCGTATTTTTCAGCGCCTTGAGCATTTCCTGCCGGCTGCGTCCAACCACAAACTGGCGGTGATTAAAGGTCGTGCGGCCAGCATTGAGGGTATAGGCCACATCGGGCAGACTGGTCTGTGGATGCTGCTCTAAAAAGCCGCGCAGACGCGCATTGGCGGCCTGTAGCGCGTTCTCAGTGCGCGCCGAAAGGGTTAGAATCTGCCAGGGACGCGACGGGCTGGCCGGCTCAGGTTCCGGCGCCTCCTCCAGAATGACATGCGCGTTCGTCCCGCCCAGGCCAAAGGAACTCACGCCCGCGCGGCGCGGGGCCGCCCCGGCTGGCCAATCCCTGGCCTGCGTATTGACATAAAACGGACTCTGTTCCAGGTGTACATCGGCGCTGGCGCTGACAAAATTCAGACTGGGGGGCAAGAGTTGATGATGCAGGGCCAGCGCGGTCTTAATCAGGCCCGTCACCCCCGAAGCGCGGTCCAGGTGGCCGACATTGGGCTTCACTGAACCGATGGCGCAGAACTGCCGTTTAGAGGTATGGGCGGCAAAGGCCTTTTTCATGGCCGCCAGCTCCACCGCATCGCCCAGCATCGTCGCCGTACCATGCGCTTCAAGATAGCTGAGCGACTCCACCGGCACCTGAGCCTGGCCGAGCGCTTCCGCGATCACCTCGCTCTGTCCATCCAGGCCAGGCGCGGTATAGCTGACGCGCAGATTGCCATCGTTGTTGACCGCCGAGCCGCGCAGAATGGCGTAGATATGATCCCCATCCTCCAGGGCATCCTCCAGGCGTTTGAGCGTCACCACGCCCACGCCGTTGCCCATCACGCTGCCCTTGGCCTGGGCGTCAAAGGTGCGGCACTCTCCATCCGGCGAGACAATCCCGCCTTCCTTATAGAGATAGCCGCCGGTGTGCGGCACCTGAATGGCCACGCCGCCGGCCAGGGCCAGGTCGCATTCATAGTTCAGCAGACTCTGGCAGGCCAGGTGGACCGCCACCAGCGAAGTTGAGCAGAAGGTCTGCACGCTGATGCTCGGACCTTTCAGATTGAGCTTATAGGAAACCGTCGAGGCCAGGGCATCGCGATCATTGCCAACCGAGATTTGCAGGGGATCAATCAGACCGTCAAGAGCCGGATTGGCGTACAGGTTGTTGAGCATATAGGTACTGAAGCCCGAACCGGCGAAGACGCCAACCAGACCGCGATAGCTCTGAGGCGCGTAGCCGGCGCTCTCCAGGGCTTCCCAGGCGCATTCCAGAAAGAGCCGCTGCTGTGGATCAGTCACCTGAGCATCGCGCGGAGCGTAGCCAAAAAAGTCAGCGTCGAACAGCTCAATATCCTCAAGCAACGCGCCTGCTCGCACAAATCCCTCCTGCTGGAGCGTTTCAGCGGGAACGCCGGCCTGCAACAATTCCTCGTCGGAAAAGTGGCGGATCGACTTGACGCCCTGCGCGATATGCTGCCAGAACGTCTCAACGTCAGGCGCGCCCGGAAAGCGCCCGGACATACCTATCAGGGCAATGGCCGTATCATTGCCTGGACCTTGCTCGGTCATATCATCCTCCCTTGCGTGAAACCAAGCCTGGTTTTCGCCGTTATCGTGATCTGTGCGTACCACTGGCCAGCCGCTGCTTCAGACTTGAGCGCCGCCGTTCTCCGCGCGCGAAACGTTCTTCTACCTGGCCTTGCGTGTTGCTCTGCTCGATGTGCCGCGCCAGGGCGCTGACCGTCGGCGCTTCAAACAGCACATAGCCGGGCAGGTCGCTCAGGTTTAATTGCTGGCGCAGGCGAGCCATCAGCTCCAGGCCGACCAGCGAATTGCCGCCCAGGTCAAAGAAATTGTCAGCCACGCCAATGCCCTCAACGCCCAGCAGCGTCTCCCAGACCGCCGTGATCTGGCGCTCCAGTTCGCTCCTGGGGGCCGCGTATTCGTTGCTGAGCGCCGGGCGCGCGTGTCCGCCGCCTTTGCCCTGCGGAAGCTGGCGCTGGAGCATCCTGGCCGCCGTGTACGTCTTGCTCAAATCGGCCAGCACGCGGAAATCCTGCGTCGAGACAATCACCTGCGGAAAATTGCCGGCCAGCGCGCGTTCCAGCGCCTCCGCGCCCTCCTCAAAGGAGATGCCGAACTGCTGGCGATTGGCCTTAAAGAAGCTGGCCGTGTCCTGGTCATAGCCGGCTAATCCGGCCTCCCAGGCGTTCCACTGCCATTCTCCCCAGTTCATGGCCAGGGTCAGGCCGTGCTGTGTCGCGTGCTGGCGCGCGTAGGCATCCAGGAAAGCGTTGGCCGCGCAGTAATCAACCTGGCCCGGACCTCCTCCCGTAATCGCTGTGACCGAGGAGAAGAGGAGCAGAAAATCCAGGGGGATATCCCGCAGCACGCGAGCGAGCGCCAGGGTGCCCTGGACCTTGGGCGCCATCACCTGCGCCGCCTGTTCAGCGGTCTTCAGTTGCATCAGGCCAATGCCGGGCAGGCCAGCCGCGTGAATCACGCCGTGTAGACTGCCGAAGCGCTCCAGCGTTTGCTCGATGACCGCGCGCATCTGCTGTTCACAGGCCACGTCCGCCTGGAGGGTCAGGACTTCCGCCCCCAGTTCTTCCAGCAGCAAGAGCTGGCGAATCTGCCGCTCCTGCTGGCGAGCGCGGAGCAGCGCGGACCACTCGGCGCGCGGCGGAAAAGGCGAGCGTCCGACCAGGACCAGCCGGGCCTGACAGGCGCGGGCCAGGTGCTCGGCCAGGGCCAGACCGATGCCGCCCAGGCCACCGGTAATCAGATAGACGCCCCGCTCACGCCAGCGCGGCGCCGCCTGCGGATACTCCGGCAGGGTCAGCGGCTCAAAGGTCGGGGTCCAGCGGCGATTGCCGCGCAGAGCCACCACCGGCTCGCAGACCGGCGCGCGCAGTTCGTCCAGAATATGCCCCAGCAGCCTCTCTTCCTGCCGGCTCTCAGCCGGGGGCAGGGCAATATCAATGCTCTGGCAAGTCAGCGTGGGATACTCCTGGGGGATGACCTTGCAGGGACCAAGCAGAGTCGCGCGGGCCGGATCGATATCCTCATCGCCGCTGACATCCTGCATGGCGCTGCTCACCACGCTGATGCGGCAGGAAGCGCCGGCATCTCCCAGCGCCTGAGCCAGGGCCAGCAGGCTATAAAAGCCCAGGGAGAGCGTCGTTTCCAGCTCTGTCCGTTCAGGAAGCACAGACCAGCAGTGGACAATGTGGCTCGCTTTCTTCCCCTGCGCCCTCAACGTTTGCCAGAGCTGCGCCAGGTCCGCGCGCTGCGCCGGGCGCACAGTATAGCTGGTGGCATCGCGCTGGCTAAAGCCCTCCCCCGGCTCAACCAGGATTACATGCTGACGCAACGCGCGCAGGCGCTGCCAGATTTTGCCACCGATGCCCTCGCTATGGGCCAGAACCAGCCAGCATTCCGCCTCGTCCGCCTCCACGGGCGCGACTGGCGGCGCGCTCTGCTTCCAGGCGGGCAGATAGAACCAGTTGCTCAATTCCTCTTTTTTGAGCTGACTCAGTGTCTCCTCCGGGCTTAACTCGCCGGACGCCGCTTGAGGCTGGCTGGCTGTCCCGCCGGTTTTTTCCGTTGGCAGGTCGATCCAGTAGCGCTGACGTTCAAAGGGATAGGTCGGCAGGCACAGGCGCCGCCGCTGTTCTTCCGCGCCAAACTGCTGCCAGTTAATCTCACAGCCCAGCAGCCAGAAGGTTCCCAGCGTCTCCAGCATGGCCTGCTGATCGTGCTCGCTCTGTCCGCCGGGCAGGGTGTGGACAATCTGGCCAAAACGCTCCGGCGAGCAGGCCGGGTGCTGGCGCGCGAACGAACTCAGGCCGCGTCCGTGGCCGACTTCCACCAGGGCCAGCTCAGCGTTAGCGAGCAGACAGCCCAGGCCATCAAGCAGGCGCACCGGCTGGCACAGATGCTCGCCCCAGTACGCCGGATCGCAGGCCTGTTCGTCGGTGATCCACGTCCCGCTGACATCCGAGAGATAAGGAATAAGCGGTTTGTGCAGGGTCACGCCGCGCGCCAGGGCTTCCATCGGTGCGCGCAGCGGCTCCATCAGATGCGAGTGCAGCGCGTGCGTGGTCGCTATCTGCTGAAAGGCGATGCCCTGCGCGCTCAACTGCTGCTTGATCCGCTCAATGGCGGCCAGGTCTCCCGCCAGCACACAGGTGCCAGGGGCATTCACAGCGGCCAGCGAGACCTCCGGCGAGAGATAGGCGCGCGCATCGGTTTCCGCCAGCATGACCGCCAGCATAGCTCCCGGCTGCGCCGTTTCCAACAATCTGGCCCGGCCCACCACCAGCTTCAGCGCGTCCTCCAGGGTCAGAACTCCGGCCAGGCAGGCCGCGACATATTCGCCCAGGCTGTAGCC
>DASZXF010000001.1:0-2940 GCA_035546055.1 Ktedonobacteraceae bacterium | reverse complement strand
GGCGGCCTTGCAGGAGGGCGATATCGAAATTGTGCTCGATGTGCTGGCAAAGGCCGAGCAGGACGCCATTCTGGAGGAAATGCTCTGGCAGATTCACGCGGCGAACCTGCAGGAGGAGCTGGACCCGCCAGAGGCGAGCGATCTGCCAGCACCTGCCCGCTTCCCGGTGGCGACAGACGAATTGACCGAGCAGCGTAATGAAGCGCCCCAGGTGCATCCTCCGCGTCCATTCTGGCGCACTTCGCGGGTGTTGCAAACGCTGGCCGCTGTGCTCCTGGTTGGCGCTCTGGTAGGAGGATTTGTGCTCGTCCTGGGTGGCTCTCATGCCAATCGTCATGGCGGAAATCCAGCGCCGCCGCCGTTCGGCTGTTTTGTCTCCAGTTCCGCGCCGCAGGGACAAGGCTGGTTAATGGGCATGGCCGCCGTCGCCGATGATGATATCTGGGCAGTGGGAGACCAACCAGACGATAATGGCAATGGCAGCATTGCCTTGATTGAGCACTGGAATGGACGTAACTGGCAAAGCGTTGCCAATCCCGGCGTCAGCGGCAAGGGTGGTGCCCTGAATGCTGTAACAGCCCTGTCAGCCACGGATGTCTGGGCGGTTGGCTATATAACTCCGTCATCCAGCGCTTCTGGCCTGATTGGGCAGCCGCTAATTGAGCACTGGGATGGGAAAAGCTGGCGTGTTGTGCAAAACAAAAGCTTGTCACCGCAGAGCTTTAATGGTCTGACCGGTGTGACGGCTATCGCGCCCGATGATATCTGGGCTGTGGGAAAAGTCATGCAGGGGCCTTCGCCAAAGCACCCGTCACCGAGTAGCCAGCTTTTGTTTGAGCACTGGAATGGGCAGGACTGGCAAATCGTCCCTGGTCCAGGTTTAGATACAGATGCTGTGCTGGTTGAACTGGACGCTGTGACCGCGCTGGCTAGCGATAACATCTGGGCAGTTGGTGCCCTGAATGACATGCCATTTATCCTGCACTGGAATGGACAGGACTGGCGCACTATAGCCAGCCCCCGGCTCTCTGAACCCGGCGGCCTGACAGGAATCTCTGCGTTAGATGCTAATAATATCTGGGCCGTTGGTTCCAGCGGCGTGATTGAGCACTGGGACGGGAAAAGCTGGCGCGTAGTTGTCGGTGTTTCTCAGAATAACTGGCAAACGGTGCTGGCTCTGGCTCCCAACGATGTATGGGTGGGAGGCGCATCCGATAAAAACCTGTCGGAAAAGGCTCTGCTTGAACATTGGGATGGGAAAAGCTGGCAGGTGATTACCGGTCCCGCCTCGCTTTCGGGCAAGCTGTTCTCCTCCAATGTCAATGCTATCACGACCGCCCCATCTGGCAAAATCTGGCTGGTTGGCTTCCAGGGAGCCTTTCAGAACGACTTGCGGCCAATGATTGCTACTTCGAGCTGCTTGTAACCACGGATGACGGGACAGGTGCCCACTGTCCCGTCATCCGCTCCGTTGTGCCTTCCGTAGCGTGTTCCCCTGGCTAAACATCGGGGACGCCTTCTCTGTATTCGCCGGGATAGGAATGGCGTCGTGCTCGCGCCCTGCGCATGACAATGATGATCGCTCCGACGATGAGTACCAGCGGTATGAGCCATAGCAGGGGCAAAAAGGGCGAACTGTGGTTGGCATTCAGCGTGCCCTGGAGCGAATTGAGCGCGGCGATGGTCGCGCCGGTGTAGCCTTTGCTCTGATAGGTTGCTGTAAAGGCACCGGTGGCCTGGGAGATATCTGCGCGGGAGAGATTGACCCCGGCTCCTCTGAGGATGTAGATGGAAGGATGTACTGTGTCAATCACCATCAGGACGGTATTTGGACTCAGCTTGAACTTTGAGACGACCTGGGGATAGAAATCGCTCTGCCGCCCATGAAAATCGTTGAAGGTATAGACGCTGACATTTTTCGCTAGATTCGTCGCTGTGCTATGCACCTGCTGCGTATTCAGGACTTTCGCGTTGTCGTCAATCCTGACTCGATTTCCTCCGCACGAGCCCAGAGCCAGGCAACACAGCCCGGCCAGGAGCCAGAGGAGTAGACTTTTGTAAGCAATTGCGTACTTTCCTGGCATAATTCCTCCTCTTTCAATTCCCGCCCGCGTTGGCCTGACGGATGCTCAAGCTATCTTCCCCTTTGCCAGTATAGGGGAAATGGGCAAACAGAGGAGTACAACTGAAGACAAGACGTGCCGGTTTTTGCCAGAAGCGCGCACAGAGGAATGTCTTTGCTCCTCTGTGCGCGCTTTTGCCGCGATGGGCGCGGGTTATTGGGCGCGAATGGGCAGGTCTGCCTTGTCGCGCAGATAGAGCGGAATGCGCTCCAGGGGCGCGTCAGCGCTGATGGTGAGGCCGCCTGCGTAGGTGGCGCCGCTCCAGGCATCGGTCCAGCTGGCGCCGGCTGGCAGGTAGACCTCGCGGCTGCGCGCTCCTTCGTGCAGGACAGGAGCTACCAGCAGATCGGGACCGAGCAGGAATTGATCGTCCACGCCGGCGCAGGCCGGATCGCCGGGAAAGTCAAAGAACAGCGGGCGCATGGGCGGAAGACCTTTTGCGCTGGCGAGTCGCATTTGTTCTTCTACGTAGGGGCGCAGGCGCTCACGCAGGAAAAGCAGTTCTTTGATGATGGCGTAGGCTTCAGGACCAAACGACCAGACTTCGTTCTCTTCGCCACTGTCGATCATGGCGCCGGTGTCGCGTTCGGGATTGCGATAGCCGTGCAGGCGGAACAGCGGACAGAAGGCGCTGTACTGGAACCAGCGCACAACCAGTTCGCGGAAAGCGGACGAGTGGATGTCCCCGCCGTAGAAGCCGCCGATGTCGGTGGTCCACCAGGGGATACCGCTGAGGGCCATGTTCAGACCTGAGCGCACCTGGGCTTGCAGGGCCGCGAAGGTGCTGTCGATATCGCCCGACCAGACCGCTGCTCCG